>NZ_BAAAPO010000043.1:5558-13392 GCF_039531185.1 Nostocoides veronense | reverse complement strand
CGCGCCCCATCCTCGGCGTGTTTCCCGAACTCGACAGGGTTGTCTCTTGCGCTGCAAGGTACTAGGTCGCTACTGTGTGACGCATGACAGCGGATCCAGAGGGCAAGGCTTTGGCGCAACTGCGCCGGGGCGCCCTCGAGAACTGCGTCCTCGCCCTGCTCGCCGAGGACGAGCGCTATGGCTATGACCTCGTCGGGGAACTCGCCGAGGCCGGCCTCGTCGCGAGCGAAGGCACCGTCTATCCCTTGCTCAGCCGACTCCGCAAGGACGACCTCGTCACCACCACCTGGCGCGAATCCGATGCGGGTCCGCCGCGCCGCTATTACTCCCTAACCCCCACCGGACGCCGCGCCCTCGCGGACTTCCGGGTGGCGTGGAGCGACTTCCGCGCCTCGGTCGACCGACTTCTCGATGGAAAGGCGCAGCAATGATGGACACGACGCATCCGCTGATCACGGACTATCTGGACCGGCTGCGCCGCGCTGCGGTCGGCCTGCCCGAGACCGACGCTCGGGAACTTGCCGCAGATATCGAAGAACACTTCCGCGCCGCGACGGATGGCCGCGCGATCTCCGAAGCGGAGGTGCGCACGCTCATCGACCGGCTTGGGCCCCCAGAAGACCTCGTGGCGGCTACCGCGCCACCGACCACAGCGCCGACAACGGAGCCTGCCGCGCAGCCACGCCGCGAGTGGGAGGCCACGACCGTCGCAATGCTCCTCGCGGCGGAAGTGCTCATCCTGACCATCCTGCTGATCCCTATCGGGCTCGTCGTGTGGGTGATCGGCCTGGTCTTTTTGGCGCGGTGTCACCGATGGACCTCCAGCCAGCGCCTCCGGGCCGGGCTGGTGCTCGGCAGCGGCGTCCCAGTCGCCCTCCTTGCCCTCGTGGCAAGCGGCATGGCTACCTTCCGGAGCGTCAGTCAGGCCTGCTCGGTGGACGCCGCGGGCGTCGAGCACTGCACGGGCGCGCCGAGTTCTGGGCCAGCAGCCTGGGTGCCGTGGATCCTCGCGGCCTTGGGCATCGGGTATGCCGTGCTGCAGATCGTCACGGCCCGCCGCCTGCTCGCCGCGGTGGGTGAGCACGGTCCGCGGCCGAAGGGCCTGCGCCTGCGCTGACGCCCGACGGGCCGCTCCCCGGCGCGGCTGTTGGGGAACTTTGCTGTCGCCCTAGCGACAGCAAAGTTCCCCACCGCGCCTAATGCGCGAAGTGCCGAGTGCCCGTGAAGTACATCGTCACGCCCGCTCGCTCAGCCGCCGTGATGACCTCGTCGTCGCGGATCGAACCGCCCGGGGCGACGACCGCCCGAACGCCCGCGTCGAGCAGGATCTGCAGCCCGTCGGCGAACGGGAAGAAAGCGTCCGAGGCCGCCACCGCGCCTCGGGAGCGCTCCTCGCCCGCGCGTGCCACGGCCAACCGGCACGAGTCGACGCGATTGACCTGCCCCATCCCGATCCCCACCGAGGCGCCGCCGCGGGCGAGCAGGATGGCATTGGACTTCACCGCCCGGACCGCCCGCCATGCGAATTGGAGCTCGGCGAGGGTCGCGGCATCCGCAGCTGGCCCGGCGACCAGCCGCCAATGCGCCGCGTCGTCGCCGCCGTCGATGCCATAGCCAGCATCGACGACCGCGTCGAGGCGATCCGCCGTCTGGACGAGCAGCCCACCCGAAATCGGCCGGAACTCCACCGGGTCCCGGTGGGTCGTCATACCCTCCGGCAACTGGATGAGTCGGCGATTCTTCTTCTCTCGCAGGACAGTCAGCGCATCCTCGGCAAAGGCGGGCGCCGCGATGACCTCGCTGAAGGTCTCGTTGAGGGCCTGAGCCATCGCCAGGGTGACCACCGCATTCGTCGCAACGACGCCGCCATAGGCGGACACGGGGTCGCAGGCGTGCGCTGCGGCATACGACTCCTCGACGGACTCCCCCACCGCGATCCCGCACGGATTGGCGTGCTTGATGATGGCGACCGTCGGTTGATCGCCATGGTCGTAGGCGGCGCGCACAGCGGCGTCCGCGTCGACGTAGTTGTTGTAAGACATCTCCTTGCCGGCGAGTTGCTCGGCGCTCGCCAGGCCTGGACGCCAGTGCCGGTAGAGCGCGGCCTTTTGGTGCGGATTCTCGCCATAGCGAAGGCCGTGGGCCTTGGTCCACGAACCAGCCGTCCAGCCCGGGAAGCCGTCGCCGCCGGAGGTGTCGACATAGGCGTTGCCCAGCCAACTCGCGACCGCGATGTCGTAGTCGGCCGTGTGCACGAACGCGCGAGCCGCGAGCAGCTTGCGCTGCTCCAGGGTGAACCCGCCGCCGCGGACCGCCTCGAGGACCATGTCGTATGCCGCGGGGTCGGTGACGATCGCGACGCTCGGGTGGTTCTTGGCCGCCGCGCGCACCATCGACGGTCCGCCGATGTCGATCTGCTCGACGCAATCGTCCGGCCCGGCGCCCGAGGCGACCGTCGCCGAGAAGGGGTAGAGATTGACGACGACGAGTTCAAAGGGGCGGATCTCCAGCTCGGCCAACTGCTCGAGGTGGTCGGGCTTGCGGGTGTCGGCGAGCACGCCAGCATGGATCACCGGATGCAGCGTCTTGACACGGCCCTCGAGGCACTCCGGGAAGCCGGTCAGGTCGGCCACCTCGATGACCGGAATGCCCAGTCCCGCAATGAATTTCGCCGATCCGCCAGTGGAGACTATCGACACGCCGGCGTCGTGCAAACCGATCGCTAGGTCGGCGAGGCCGGTCTTGTCATAGACCGAGATCAGGGCGCGGCGCACAGGGCGCTGATCTTGCGTGGGGCCAGGGGCTGCGGTGTGGATCACGGGCGGGGTCACTCCTGCGATATCGAGACGTTCTCGGGGGCCGGCACCCAGGCGGGCGATGCTCGGCAGGTGACTCCCCGGTGGTTGCCCACCCGCGCCAGTCGTCTGTGCCCGAGTCTACGTCGTGCTCGACCCGGCCCGGGCCAGGTCCTTGACGACAGCAACCAGCATCTCCCGCTCGGCGATCTTGATGCGCTCGTGCAGGCTTTCCTCGCTGTCGTCCGGCTCGACGGCGACGGCCCGTTGGGCGATGATCGGCCCGGTGTCGACACCGGCGTCCACCCAGTGACAGGTGCAGCCGGTGACCTTGACGCCATGCGCCAGCGCATCGCGAACCCCGTGTGCCCCAGGGAAACTCGGCAGGAGCGCGGGGTGGGTGTTGATGACGCGATGTCGCGCCAAGAAGGCCGGCCCGAGAACCTTCATGAAGCCGGCGCTGACCACCAGGTCCGGCTGGTGCTCGGCCACCCGCTCGGCGAGTGCGACATCCCAGGCCGACCGGTCGGCATACGCGGAGACGGGCTCGACGAAGGTGGGTATGCCGGCCCGCACGCCCCGCTGCTCGCCCACCGTTCCCTCCCGGTCGGCACCCACCGCCACGACCTGCGCCCCGAAGCCCGGGTCTGCCGCGGCATCCAGGAGCGCCTGCAGCAGCGTCCCCGACCCGGAGACGAGGACGACGACCCGTAGTTCTTCCGCCACGCGTTCCTCCGATGGTCCGCCCCGCGCGACGGGGGGTCGACTAACTTCTGCTAGCAGACGTTAGTCGACTGTGCGCACCGTGCACGGTGTGCAGATTCGACAAGCCTCTGCTGAGTTGGGGGCGCGAGGCCGTTGCACGCCAGGGCGCGTCGCATAGCTAAGGCGGAGGCGGAGGCGCCTAGCGGCGCAGGCGCCACCAGTCGCGCGCGACGACGACAAGAGCCCCAAGGCCAAGGGTGAGCAGCAGACTGACCACCAAGGACGTCGCCGACGGGCCAACGGACGACAGGTAGCCATCGCCCAGCGAGCCGCCGGCGAAGGCATCGAGCACCCCAAGACCGATGGACGTCAGCGCCACGGTCGACAGCACCGAAAACACCTTGGTGCGGGTGCTCGCGAGCCGCGGGATTTCGGCGAGGGTGCGGCGGGCGGCATACCCCCCGATGAGCACTGGCACCAGCAGCAATAGCCACGCGAACCACGGGAAGTTTGTGGCGCTCGGCACCGCGCCAAGCACGGGGATCAGCGGGAGGACGCCGCCCCCCGCGCCGCCGAGCGTCACGGAGGCCCCCTCGGTCACGGCGAAGCCCGGACCGCTGACCAGAGCTATCCCCCAGATCCCGAGGTTCGGCCAGGCCAGCAATTGCCCAGCCGTCAGGCCGACGGAACCTAGAACGCCGGCGTCCACTTCGGCATACAGCCGCCCCACCTCACCCAGCCGGAAGGTGACCGCGAGGACCAAGAGCGACATGCCGGTGAGCAGCAGCACCGTTCCCGTGCGCAGCGCGGGACGGACCGCCCGCCGCAGCACCCGGGGTATGCGGTGCACGAGCCGGTCACCATGCCCGCGCGGAAGTTCGGCGATCGCCAACGCGAGGGCGGGTATGCCGAGGACGGGCAGCGGCAGCGACCACCACACCGGCGTCGCGGGTCCGCTCGCCGCGAGGGCGACCGCCGCAGCGGCGACCAGGACATAACCGGCCAGCCAGGCGGCATACGCCCTGGTCCGCGGACCACGCTCGGGAAGGGAGCGGTGGGCGGCCCGCACGGCCACCCAGGTGACCAGCGCGGTGCCGGCCAAGGGAGTGAGCGCGACGAAGACGCCGTCGGCCGCGACCCGTGCTCCACCAGCCATCAGCCACAAGGTCGAGCCCATAGCAAAGATCGGGCCCCAGCCCGAACTGGCCTGCGCCGCAAGCGAACCGAGGATGCCGACCACGGCCAGGGTCACGGCCAAGCTGACGGCCGCTCCGGACACCCCGCCGAGGGCGGCCGTGCGCAGAGCATTCGCGGACCGATCTGCCGCGACGTCCGCCGCGGCACCGCTAGCGGGCGCGGTCGGCGACTCGGCGGCGGGGCGGAAGCGGTCCAGGAGCGGCATAGCGTCCCCATCGTCACCCACGGATTGCCTCAGATGCCGACCCCACGCCGCGGGCCGGTCAAATCACCGCCATCGCCTGGCGCGAGGGGCCTAGTCAGAGCGCCGGTGCGGGGCGCAGACTCTGGCCCAGCACGGTTGTATCGCGCCAGCTCCCAGCCGCCGCTTTAGGGGTTTGTTGCATGTTTTGTCGTACCTTCGCCGCGTCCATCACGCTGGCGCTCGCGACCTCGGGGGTCGCACTCGCCGCACCGGGCCACGAGCACGTGGTCGCCGCCATCCCGCAAACGGGCACCCCGGCGGTCGACGACGGGGCCGTTTTCGCCATCACGCAGGCCGGCTCGACCATGGTCATCGGTGGCCGATTCACCTCCGTCGATTCGCAACCGCGCTCGCGCTTGGCTGCCTTCGACCGCGCCACCGGCGCACTGCGCGGCATATCTCGCCCCGCGACGGCCCCTGCGGTGGGCCGCGCTGGCGGGTGGCCTGTTGCTGCTGGTCACCGTGGTCTTCAATCGCACCAGCGTGACCCAGCAGGCGGAGACCCTGGCGTTCATCACGCTGGCACCTTTCGCCTTCGATGTCTTCGACCGGCGCAGCGTTGACCCCAGCGCGCCGGACCGACCGGCCAGCCGGTGCGGCCTGTGGGCGGCGCTGCTCGTCATACCCCTGGGCGTCTCGATCCTGCGCGACCACAATCTGCAGGGTCTCGCCGGGGAGGCGGTGCGCTACACCTCACGCCTGACGGAAGCCTTCCTCGGCACGCTGCTGGTGGGGGTCTATCTATGGTTGCGGCGCCGACGGCGGGGAGCCTGGACGGTCCCCCCGCGATCCTCCGATAGCGTGGCAACCTGACCGATCCCCCACGCGTCTGGGGGGTCATGACAGCAGCGATCCACAGCGCGAGACCGGCGTGGCCGGCCTTGCCGACGCGCCGAGGGGAGGCCACGCACGACGTGACGGCGCTCGACTTCGACTCGTTCTATCGGGACACGGCGCATCGCGTCATCCACCTCGTCTACGCCACGACCGGCGATTTGACCCTGGCGCAGGATTGCACGCAGGAGGCGTATGCCCGCGCCTGGCAGCGGTGGAGCCAGGTCAGCGCGGCGGACGACCCGCTGTCCTGGGTGCGCACGGTGGCGCGGCGGCTGGCGATCTCGCAGTGGCGCAAGGACACCAACAGGGGCGAGGCGCACCGCCGGCTCGCGCTGGTGCCGGAGGAGCCGGCACGGCCGGCCGAGGATCGGGCGTATGTCGTCGCCGCGCTGAAGACACTCAGCCCGCAGCACCGCGAGGTGCTGGCGCTGCACTATCTGCTCGACATGAGCGTTGAGCAGATCGCCGACGATCTGGGCTCCCCCGTCGGCACGATCAAGGCTCGCCTGCACCACGGCCGCAAGGCCCTGGCGGAGGCATTGCGGGCGAAGGAGGGTGGCCATGCGTGAGAACGATGTCTTCGACGACGACTGGTCAGCCGAGGATGACGACCTGGTCCGTTCGGCGCTGGATTCGTTGCGCGCCGATGTGACGGCGGTGCCGCTGGCCCCGGTATCGGAAGTCAAGGGCGGCGTGCAGGCGCCGCGCCGGTCCCGCTGGCTGATGACGGGGGCGGGGCTGGCGGCGGCAGGGTTGGTCGTGGCGGCGGTTGGACTCTCGGGCGTGCTGCGCTCGGACCGCCACACCGGCGACCCGGCCGCGTCCTCGACGACTCAATCGTCGACGACCACGAGTTCGACGTCGAGCAGTTCTTCGGACGCTTCGTCAAGCAGCTTGTCCTCGCCCGCGACGCTGACCGAGGAGCAGTGGCGTGACCTCATCGCGTCCAGCGCGGTGCTGCTGCCGATCGGCACGGAATGGCAGCAAGCCCTGGGTCTGGAGGCTGCCCCGACGGTGGCGGATGCGGCTGCGTCCGGTGGGCTGGAAGATCCCTTGTGTCTGGCGAATCCCGGCGGGATGCTGGTCGATGCGCAGACGGTGACCGCGGCGGGCGCGCCGGCACCTTTTGCCAGTGAACGTGTCTGGATCTTCGACGATGAGTCGGCAGCCGTGGCTGCGCTGAATACCATGTCGACGGCCTTCGGCTCCTGCGCGACGCCTGGGCCCAAGGGCGGCCTGACGCCGCAATCCACAGATGCTCTCGAGGAGCGCCCCTTCCTCTGGTCCTTCACGACGGACGAGGGCGGGGCCGGCTGGGTCGTGCTGACCCAGGTCGGGCGGCACCTGTCCTATCTCGAGCTCTGGGAGTCACCGGGCACCTCTGAGGTCGAGTTGGGGCAGATCGCCCGGCTCAGTTGGGTGATGAACGCGCGGCTGCTGCAGGCCGATGGCGGAGGCAGTGGGTCGGCTGCGGGCCCGCTCGTGCTCGGCCCGCCCGGAAAGGTGCCACCGCTCAACCTTTTTGTCGAGCCGGCGGATTTCGCCTCGCCGGTGCTCACCGATGGCGGCGCCAGCGAGTCCGCAAGCTGGGAGTTCGAGGGTTCACCGGTGGTGACGCAGGGCTGCGACGCGGACACCTCTGGCTCCGGAGTCTTCGGGATCATGAAGGTGAAGATCGCGGGCAAGGACGCGAGCTTCTTTGCCTCGCAACGGATCCGGCAAGTCGCCGAGGGTGAGTCGGTGCAGGAGCTGCAGGATCGCCTGACGACGGGCTTCACCGGCTGCACCGTGACGGAGGGCCAGACCACGACCACGGCTGTGACCGGCGCTCATCCTGGGCAATTCACCGTGACGACGACCTTCGCCGACGGCACCGATCCCTTCACCGAGTTCGTCGCGATCACCCCGACCAAGACGCCGGGCTACGTCTCGACGATTACGCTCTGGGTCTCGGCCGCCGAACTCAACCACGAGGTCTACATCGGCGAGCTCAACCGGCTCAGCGCCCTCGCCGCCCAGCGCTGACCCCCGCGCCCTGGCCCAGCGCTCGCCTCCG
>NZ_BAAAPO010000043.1:0-5532 GCF_039531185.1 Nostocoides veronense | reverse complement strand
CGCCCACACACGCACCTCGCCGTCGGCGTGTTTCCCGAACTCGACGGGCCGCGGGCGAGCCTGTGGATGGCGGCGAGCGCCGCGCGGCCGTGCGGCTTAGGGTCGGCGGCATGGAGTTCGCGCTCACCCTGCTCGCCGCCGTGGCCGGCGGCCTCGGCGGCTGGTGGGCTCGGGCGCGCCTCGCCGGCGGGGCGTTCCGGTATGACGATGACCCGCCCCCGCGACCGGCGCGCTGGCTGCCGCCGGTGACGTCCGCGACGGCCGGGGTCACGGCATACGGCCTCTCGGACTGGCCCCTCAGCGTCGTGCTGACCGGCGTGCTCGCGGTGATCGTCGGGCTCGCGCTCGCCGCGATCGACTTAGAGGTTCACCGGCTCCCGCGCGCGATCACCTGGCCTGCTTATCCGGCGCTGCTCGGGCTGACCACCCTCAACTCGTGGGCCATCGACTCCTGGCAACCCCTGCAGCGCGCCGCGATGGTTGGGGCGACCTTGTGGGCGGCATACCACCTGCTGCACCTGATCGCCTTGCGCCGCGGGCTCGGGCGCGGCGATGTCACGCTCGCCGGGCTCATCGGGATCCTGCTCGGCTGGTTCGGCTGGCCACCCGCCCTCGTCGCCACCTACCTGACGTTCGTCATCGCCGGCGTGTATGCCGCGGCCCTGCTGGTCCGCCGCCGGGCCGCGCGCAACACCCGAATCGCGTTCGGCCCCTTCATGATTGGCGCCGCGCTCCTGCTCCTCCCGTTCCAGTAACCCGCCTCTCCCCCGGGCCGCCGGTGCCGGATGTAGGTTTCCCGCCCAGTGCCGCAAACCCTTTGTTTGTGTCAGAAGCTTTCCGGCACAAAGGAAGGGTTTCCGGCATCGGGCGGGAAACCTACAGGCTCCCGCGCGTCACGGGTCAGGCGGGGAGGGACTCCATGATCTCGCGCATCAGGGCGGCGGTTTCGGACGGGGTCTTGCCGACCTTGACGCCGGCCGCCTCGAGGGCTTCCTTCTTGGCCTGGGCGGTGCCGGAGGAGCCGGACACGATGGCACCGGCGTGGCCCATCGTCTTGCCCTCGGGCGCGGTGAAGCCGGCGACATAGCCGACGACTGGCTTGGTCACGTGCTCCTTGATGTATGCCGCGGCCCGCTCCTCCGCGTCGCCACCGATCTCGCCGATCATCACGATCGCCACGGTCTCGGGGTCGTTCTCGAAGGCTTCGAGGCAGTCGATGTGGGTGGTGCCGATGATCGGGTCACCGCCGATGCCGACGCCGGTGGAGAAGCCGAAGTCGCGCAGTTCGAACATCATCTGATAGGTCAAGGTGCCCGACTTCGACACCAGACCGATCTTGCCCGGGCCGGCGATGTCGGCGGGGATGATGCCGGCATTCGACTTCCCGGGGCTGATCAGGCCGGGGCAGTTCGGGCCGATGATCCGGGTGCCCTTGCCGAGGCTGTAGTTGTAGAACTCAGCGGTGTCCTTGACCGCGACGCCCTCGGTGATGACGACCGCGAGGCCGATCCCGGCGTCGATCGCCTCGATGACGGCGGCCTTGGTGAAGGCCGGGGGCACGAAGAGCACCGAGACATCGGCGCCGGTCTGCGCCATCGCCTCGGCGACGGTCCCGAAGACCGGGACCTGCTTGCCCTCGGGGAAGTCGACGGTCGTGCCCGCCTTACGCGGGTTCACCCCGCCCACCACATTGGTGCCCGAGGCGAGCATGCGCGTGGTGTGCTTCAAGCCTTCGGAGCCGGTCATGCCCTGAACGATGACCTTGGAGTTTTCGGTGAGAAAGATTGCCATGGCTGTTGTATGCCGTCCTTATCCCTGGGTCCGTTGCGTTCAGTTGGCCGCGGCGGCGAGTTCGGCGACGCGGCGCGCGGCGCCGTCCATCGTGTCGACGCGCTCCAGCAGCGGAAGGGCAGCCTCATCGAGGATTCGGCGACCCTCTTCGGCGTTATTGCCGTCGAGGCGCACGACCAGCGGCTTGGGCGACTTGCCGTGGCCTTCGAGGATTCCGTAGGCCTTGACGATGCCATCGGCGACCGCATCGCAGGCGGTGATGCCGCCGAAGACGTTAACGAAGACCGCCTTGACCTGCTTGTCCTCGAAGATCACATCGAGGCCGTTGGCCATCACCTCGGCATTGGCGCCGCCGCCAATGTCGAGAAAGTTCGCGGGCTTGGGGTGGGCACCGTCGGCATTCGTGAACTCCTCGCCGGCATAGGCCACGACATCCAGGGTGCTCATGACCAGGCCCGCGCCATTGCCGATGATGCCGACATCGCCGTCCAGCTTGACGTAGTTCAGGTGCCGCTCAATCGCCAGGACTTCCAGCGGGTCGGTCTTGGAGTGGTCGACAAAGGCGTCGTGCTCCGGGTGGCGGAAGTCGGAGTTCTCGTCGATCGAGACCTTGCCGTCGAGGGCGACGATCTCGCCGTCCTCGGTCTTGACCAGCGGGTTGACCTCGACCAAGGTCGCATCCTCGTCGCGGTAAACCCCCCACAGCTTCTGCAGGACGGGCACGATCTTCTCGCCGGTCTCGGCGTCAAAGCGGGCCGCCTCCACGATCTCGCGGGCCTTGGCGTCATCGATGCCGACATTGGGGTCCACCGCGATCCGGGCGAGCGCCTCGGGGCGCTCGACCGCGAGCGTCTCGATGTCCATGCCGCCCTCTTTGGAGCACATGGCGAGATAGCCCCGGTTGGCCCGGTCGAGCAGGATCGAGAAGTAATACTCCTCGGCGATCTTCGCGCCCTGGGCGATCATCACGGTCTTGACCGTGTGGCCCTTGATGTCCATGCCGAGGATCTGCTCGGCATACTCCTGCGCCTCGTCCGCGGTCTTGGCGACCTTGACGCCGCCAGCCTTGCCACGGCCACCGGTCTTGACCTGGGCCTTGACGACGGTGACGCCACCGCTCTTGGCGCCGACCGTCTCGGCCGCAGCGCGCGCCTGCTCGGGAGTCGTGGCGACGGCGCCGCCGAGCACGGGGACCCCGTGCTGCTCGAAAAGGTCACGTGCCTGGTACTCGTAAAGGTCCACGCTTGGTCCGTCCTCGCTTGCATCGATGCGGCAGGGGTCGGTCCGAGCCTAAAGGGTTCGGCGCAATGATCCCGACCAGATCACCGGTCGGACGGATCACATGACCCGCCATCCGGCGCTCAAAGTGACCGTTCGCGGGCTACCGGCGGGTATGCCGTCAACCGAGGCCGACCTTCTCCCAGGTCTCACCCTGATCGGTGCTGCGCCAGAATCCGCGGAAGCCGTCGGCGGGGATCGCGTAATACCAACTGGCACCCGGCGAAGCCACCCAGCGCCAGCCACGCTCGGGAATCGGCGGCGCGACTGCCGGCACCTGCCAGCTCTGGCCACCATCGTGCGAGACCAGCAGCCGACCGTCCCCCGAGCGGCCGCCGGAGGCCGCGACGAGGTTCTCCTCGCCGGTGGCCGCGAAGCTTGCGAAGACGCCAGGACCCAGAAGCGCCGAGCCGTCGATCGGCGTGAACTCAGGCTGCTGACCGGAAGACTGCGCTGTCTTCGCGAAGCTCCACTCGCCATCACCGGTGCGGCAGGCGCGGAAGTCGAGCGCCCCGCCCGAGGCCGCGACATAACTCCCGCGCACATCACCACAGCCGAGGTCGATGCCGGTCATGGTGTCGCCGGCCACGGCATACGCGCCGGCCCCGGACGTGCCGACAGCGGCGACCTGCACGATCGCGGCGCCCTGCAGCGTGAACTCGACATCTGCCGAGTCGGTTGCCTCCGTCATCGAGACGCGACCAATCTCGCGCGTCGCCATATCGTTGATCGTCGTCTTCTGCACGGAGACATCCCCGCTGCACTTGGTGCCGTCACATCCGTCGAGCGCCACCGTCAGGACGGCGTCCGTCCCATTGGTGGCGAGGTCGACGACGGCCTGTCCGTCATGCTCGACCGCTTCCCAGTGACTGCCACCGTCGGTGGTCTTCATCAACCGGCCACCGAAGATCCAGCCGACCTCGGGGTTGGCCATCCGGATCCCGGTCAGGGCGTTGTCGGTCCCAACAGAGCTCACCGCACCGCGCCCGGGGCTTTCGACATTGTCGACGCTCGCGACGATATTCCAGGTCTTGCCATTGTCGGTGGACCGGATGACGGTGGCGCAGCCCCTGCCGCTGCAGGTCCCAGAGCCGAGTGCCAGGATGGTGTCCTTGCCGGCATAGCTCATCGACATCAGTGAGAAGTCTTGCGGGACAGGCAGGTTCGTCGGGTTAATCGTTGAGGTCTTGCTGGTCGGGCGCGACGCGGAGGTGGTCGGCTCGGTCACCGACGGGGTCGCCGACGACGTGCTGGAGGTATGCGGACCGCTCGCGCTGGTCGTCTGGCTCACCGACGTTTGTCGACCCGCGACCCGGTCACCACCATCGCCACCCGGCAGCGAGCCGCGCAGCAGCCAGCCACCGGTTCCGGCGAGCGTGGCCGCGGCGGCGACCGCCGCGGCATACCCGATCCACCGGCGCTGGGGCGCACGGCGAGCCCGGGCCTGGCCGACGATGTCGTGCCAGCGGTCCTCGCCGCCGGGCAGTGGCTCGATCGCGCCGCGTTCTCGGGCGAAGAACTCCTCGATGGGATCGTGGTCGTTCATCGGGCACCCTCCAGTCGGGCCGCGAGACGCTGGCGGGCATCCCACAGATCACGTTTGACGGCCCCCTCGGATTTGCCGAGTTGCCCGGCCACCTGGGCGATGGACAGGTCGGCGAAGTAATGCAGCATGACGGCGGTGCGCAGCCGGTCTGGCAGGGACTGCACGGCATCGCGCACGGACAGATCGCGGGCCAGGTCGTGTTCGGATCCGGTCTCGATGTCGTGACCGACCTTGCCATAGGCCACCTGTTCGCGGCTCTTCTTGCGCCAGTGGTCGCGGATGATGTTCGCGGCGGCGGTGTAGAGCCAAGCGCGCGGCTCGGCGACAGTCCCCCAATGGGCGAGCAGGCGAACGAAGGCCTCGGTGGCCACATCATGGGCGAGGTCGCGGTCGCCGACGAGCTGGGCGCACCAGCCGGCGAGCATGCCGTAGTTGGCGCGGTAGACCTCCCGGACCGCGGCTTCATCCGCGGCCGAACCGCTGACGCCGTTGGCCACAGCCCTCCTATCCCAGCTCAGCCCTCGGGGCACGGCGATCGCGGTCATATGGTGTGGACGCCGCTGGCCGGTCCACGGTTGGGTGCTTTTTCCCCCCGATTACGACCCCGATGGTACGACTCGCGCGTGCCGCCGGCATGCCGTGGCCACGCCGGCCACGCGCGGCGGGAACGCGGCAGCATACCTGCAGGTCAGGGCGGGCTCGGGCGCGACGGGCGAGTTCGAGGCCGGTTATCACGTGGGCAGCATCACGCGGCGGCGAAGGTCCTTGAATTTTGGATAACGAAACGATCACGCTACCGTAGAAAGAACGCCCCCTTCCCGGGCCATCCCCCCAGGCCCCTCCCCCCTAAGCCCGGATCCACCGATGACGTTTTTGCTGTCGGCGCCGCGACGTTGAGGCTCGGTTGATGGTGTCGG
>NZ_BAAAPO010000042.1:245193-264672 GCF_039531185.1 Nostocoides veronense | reverse complement strand
GCGACCACAAACCTGCAGGTCAACCCATCACCGACCCGAGCAGGCGGCGAAAGTGGCCTAAGTCAGGTTACACGGTCGTTGGCGCGAAGGGGAGCCTCGTTCGGAACCCGAACCTCGCGACTCAAATGACGTTGCTCAACCTTTCCTGCAAGCTACGGATCGAGCTCGGCCTGTCGCCCGCTGCAGCGTTAAAGCTCCCCGCCCCGACGAAGGGTGGCGTCGGCGCGGCGCTCGCGGAAGAGGAAGCTGCGTTCGACTGACAGCTCGCGGACCCACGATGGGTCCCGAACGCACCCGGTGCCTTGAACGACCGCCCGCAGTCCGGACACACAATGGGCTCCCGGCCCGCCTGGAGCTGCTGCCGGTGCTGGCAGTAGGCGCTGCCCTGGTGTTGCGCCAGCCGGACTGCAGCTACCTCTGTGTCGCAGAGGGGACACACAACGCGCGGCAAGCGAGCCGGTTCCCGGCAGCGCGCTGTCCCTTGGTGCTTGCCGAGCTGCTCGTAGGCGCGGCCGCAGTCCGGACACACGGACAGCCGCGACCCCGGCTCCGGCTCCAGCTCCTGTCCAGCGGCCAGTGCGATAGCCGCTACAGCCCGGAGACACTTGTCGGTCCCCTGGTGGCGGTGGAGCCGCCGTTTGCTGACCTCGCGGCCGCATAGGGGACAGTCTGTCCGGGCGGCGCAGTACTGCCTCTCCTCCTTGACGGACTGCAGGAGCGACTGGACGGCCTGTCGAACCGGGCCGGGACTAGGCCACCCGTGTACCCGCCTTGTCTCGGCTACGGACTCCACAGCGAGGCCAGAGAGCCGAGCTACCACCACGGTCGGGCGCGGGTCCAGCAGCACCCGCATCTTGTCGGTCGGGGTCACCGACCGGCGAGCCGCTCGGCTAGGGCACGCTGGCTCGCGAGATCGGGGAGCGCGGACAGCAGGAGCATGTCGGCTTCGTCGCGGATCCCGTACTCCCGACAGAGCTTGTCGAGCCGGTTGTCGTCGCGGAGCGCGTTGGCCAGTGCCTGCACGCCAGCGACGAGCGATTCGGGGTTGTCGGTCTCGAGGCCAGTCGCTTCTTTGCACGCGGCGATCAGCGCGGCCAGGGTGGCCTCCTGCTGCTTGGCGACATGAGCTTGAGCCGCGTAGCGGTCTTGGTATTCGGCGGCGGTGTCGACGAGGACTTGGCAGTTATCCATACCCCGAACCGTAGGCGGGGCGAGTCGGCTGTGGCTAGCCTGGGGGTACATCCCCGCCGGGTCCGTTTTCGGGGTCTGACTCAGGGTGACTCGGGTGAGTTAGTTAACTCCATGAGGAAAACACTGTCCAGTTAACTAACCCCCCCAAGTCACCCTGAGTCACTGAGCTCAAGCTGACCTCGACGACTCCGATGGCCTTGTAGACGACTTTTGCGTCTGACTCGCCGCAGGGGTGGCCTCTGCCGCGTCCGGCTGTGCCGCGTCCGGCTGTGCCGTATGCCCGTGGTGGGCTGCTGGGGCATGCCCGTGGTGGGCTGCTGCCGTATGCCCGTGGTGGGCTGCTGCTGCGTCCGCGAACGGCAAATAACGCCATCCGCTGCGGGTCCGTTTTCGGGGTCTGACTCAGGGTGACTCGGGTGAGTTAGTTAACTCCATGAGGAAAACACTGTCCAGTTAACTAACCCCCCCAAGTCACCCTGAGTCACTGAGCTCAAGCTGACCTCGACGACTCCGATGGCCTTGTAGACGACTTTTGCGTCTGACTCGCCGCAGGGGTGGCCTCTGCCGCGTCCGGCTGTGGCCCCGCCGTATGCCCATGGTGGGCTGCTGGGGCAGTTACCACGACTCGCTGTGAGACAGGGTTCAATTGCGCATTTAGCTGCGAAACGGCATCAGGTGCCCTTAGTGATTGCGTACTGCCCGCAGGGGGTATACGGTTCCTATCAGTCATCAGCGCAAAGCAGAAGTCGCGCCAAGGCCTGCCGGGTAGCCAAGGGACGCCTGGTCGACAAAACCTGTCTGGCAAGTAGCCGAGCCCTTCCCTCAGCTACTAGCCGAAAGGGTCTAAGGCCCGTGACAGCCCGTGCGGAATACACCAAAGCCATCTTCAGTGCCGCTGCTCACTTGAGCGCGGTGGTTCGCAACCCGGACCACACCCGTGAGGAAATCATCCTCACAACGCAGAATCTCAACGCGGCGCGGCTCGCCCGCTTTCTCCACGACATGGAGATCAGCAACCCCGACTGCCTGTCGGCGGAGCAGCGGGCGGAGTTCTCGCTCCAGCTGGTGGCGCCCAATGCATGAGAATGGCCGCCCCCGACGAGAAGCGGCCAAACCCCAAGGCAATGAGCGTAAGCGTACCTCACGCTGTCCGGACTGTAACGCTGCTGCCAATCTCTCCCACAAGCCCACGTGCCCGCTAGACCGCGCGCTCTTGCAGGCTTATGCAGCCGATGATGCCTGGTTCGCTGCTAACCCTACCGAGACGCAGCGGCTGCGGCCATGCGAGCGTGCTGAGAAGCAGATGCTCCGCTTCACGCTTGGCATCACGCACCCGCAGGCGAACGTGTTGGTCACTCGCGTAACCGGGGACAAGGTCGTCCACGCGTATGACGGAGCAATGGTGGGCGAGCTGTGAGCGAGAACCCTTATCGAGACGCTGCGCAGGGTTACCTCGCCGCTGGCTTCAATCCGCTTCCCCTGCCTTACCGACAGAAGGCCAGTCCACCCTCAGGTTTCACCGGTCGCGACGGCCGCGAACCGACGAAAGCACAGGTCACAGAATGGGCCCAACGGGGACCGCAGAATGTCGCTCTGCGTCTCCCGGCCAATGTCATCGGGATTGACGTCGATAACTATGCGAAGGGTGGTCGCCAGCGGACCGGAGGCCAAACCATCGCACGGGCCCAGATCGAGCTTGGCCTGCTGCCTGACACGTGGCGGTCTACCTCGCGTCCGGGCGACCCTGTCAGCGGCATCTACTTGTTCCGGGTGGAACCGCTGCCGGAAGGTCACAACTGGCCAGAGGCGATCGGCACCAACGTCGAGATCATCCAGCACAGCCACCGCTACCTGGTGGCCGCGCCGAGCATCCACCCGGACACCGAGCGACCCTACGAGTGGTTCGGTCCGGACGGGACGCGAACCGACGAACCGCCGACGGTCGATGACCTGCCGGAACTGCCGGAAGGGTGGCGCACCTGGCTTCTGCAGGATCACATGGAGGTGATGGGAGCCGCCCCGCCCCTAGCCGACGCTACGCCGTTCATAGAGCTCTCGGAGGATCGACAGGTCCGTGCACGGGACGCGGTGCGTCGACGTTCCGACAGCTGGCGCGCCACGTTCGCGGAGGCGGCGGATTGGTCGGACGGGGAGCGTGACCGGAAGGGACGTGGCTGGGAGGCTCTAGTCCGAGATGCAGCCTACGTTTTCGCGGGTCTTGCGACTGCCCCCTGGTGCGAACTGGACGAGGACGCGGCCCATGCGTTGTACGAGGAGGTCGTTCCGGCGGAGGTGCGGGCTGCGGTTCCGGAGAAGTGGACGAGCAACCTCCTCGCCAAGTTTGCGTCCGGACTAAAGCCAATCCCTGTTGCACCGTGGCAGGAGGCTATCCGAGAGTCGCCAGAGGTCGATTTCACGTCTGTTGGTCCGACTGACTATCCGGATATCCCGCCCAGCATTTCTGACGCGCACCTTGCCCCGTGGGTGGCCTATAAGGGTCTCCGTGGCGACTGGTGCTATTCCAGTGGCTTGGGCTGGCTCCATTGGGATGGTCGCAGGTGGAACCCGAAGGACGACCAAGATGTGCGTGAGGCAGTGCGTGCCGCTTTTGTCCAAGTCGTATCTGATGTCACCAAAAGCGGTGCCAATGCAGCCACCCTTCGCCAGTATGCCCGCCTGTTAGATGCCGGAAAGATCGGCGCGGTGCTCGGTCTCGTCAAGGGTGTTGTTTCTGTGGCCGCCGACCAATTCGACCAACAGGCGGATCTACTGAATGTCGCAAACGGTGTCGTTGATTTGCGGACCGGGACGCTACTGCCCCACGACCGGAAGCACTACCTGACCAAGATCACGAAGGCGAGGTACATCCCAGGCTCGACCCACCCGGACTGGGAGACCGCGCTCACGTGCCTTGATGGCCCCGTGATGGAATGGTTGCAGATCCGATTTGGCCAAGCTGTTACTGGATACCCGACGTCGGACGATATTCTGCCAATCGGCCAAGGCGGTGGCGCCAACGGGAAGTCGACGTTGCTTGCTGGCCTCGTGGCCGCGCTTGGTGACCATTTGGTGATGGTGCCTGAGAAGTTGCTTCGCGTGAGCAATGGCGACCATCCAACCGAGATGATGACGCTATTCGGGACGCGACTGGCCATCATTGACGAGACGCCCGAGGCTGGGCAGCTAAACGTTCCGCGTCTGAAGGCAACGCTTGGCGCGCCATTGATGACTGCGCGGTTGATCCGTAAGGACAACGTCAGCTGGCATCCGACCCATTCGCTGTTCGTTATGACCAACCACCTTCCGCGTGTCGGTGAAACGGACCACGGCACATGGCGTCGGCTAGCTCTTGTTCGATTCGACAAGAAGTACGCGGTCTCTAATCTGCGCGCGCGGATTGAGCGTGGCCACGGCGGACGCCGCGAGGCGGTCTTGGCGTGGGTCGTCGCAGGTGCCAAAGCCTGGTATGCCAACGACCGCACCATCCCGGAAGCACCCGACCGGGTAAAGCGCGATACAGAAGCGTGGCGCAGTCAAGCGGACTACATCCTGGCCTACATCAACGACCGAATCGTCTTTGACCCTCTGGCATGTGTTCGCTCCCAGGACCTTCTGCACGATTTCAACGATTGGCAGACGGACCGGGGCGCGAGGCCGTGGAGCGATCAGACGTTTGCCTCCCGCTTCGGGGAGCACTCGCTGGTCCTGGCGCACCCGGACGTCGTCAAGGTGCAGCAGCGGAAGCCGAAAGGCCTTCAGCCCATTCCGGGGACGCAGCTATCAGCGGAGCAGTGGGCGCGAGCCCATGTGTGGCTCGGCGTCCGGTGGCGCGGAAACCAAGACGACGACACAGATAACCCACCCCTCAAGAAGAAAGCGAACTGATGTTCAATCTCCACCAGAAGCACCCCGGCGCGTATGCGCGCCTGACCACGCGGGGTAATCCCGTGATGCAGGAGCTGATCGAGAAGCACCTGCCGGAAGCCGCCCAGATGGATGAGCGGGCGCGGTCGCTGAAGGCGGCTGCAGCCGCCTACAACCCCGCCCCGACCGGTGGCGACGCCGACGCGGCGGTCGCCCGTGCAGTCGCGGCGGACGGCCCGGTCGTGATCCCGGACGACCTGGTCGACCTCGTCGTGCAGGAGCAGCTCTACGCCGATTCGTTCGCCCGTACCGAGGCGGTCCTCCAGCGGGCACTGGACAACCTTCTGAACGAGCGGGACGCCCTGGTCCGGCCGAAGCTCAACGCGATGCTGGCGCACCTGCACGCGATGCTGCAGGCGGCGCTCACCGACCCGACTCGCTACGCGCAGATCCGGGACGCGCAGCGGGTCCTCCTCGACGTCAACGTTCGCAACACCGCTGGCGACCGTCAGCAGCTGGGGCCGGAGTACGACCAGCTGTCGACTGCGCTGCACGGCACCGGCTACGCCGACGCGGCACTGATCGCCAACGCGGAGGCGGTCTACCCGCGCTTGATCAAGGAGCGTCGCGGCGAGGTCGACTTCACGAAGCCAGCGCCATACCCCGTCCTCAACTACGGGGCGGGCGCGGCGGAGCACCGGGAGTACCTGGCGTGGCTGGTCGCGTCGCCGACCGCAGAGGCCTGGGTCCCGACGATCCCGCAGCTGGAGGTGCGTCTGGGCGAGATCAACCGCGCGGTTCGGGCGAACGCGATGCACGTCAGCTTCTCGGCGGAGAGCGGGGAGGTCATCCGCACGGATGAGGACCTCGACGCGGTCCTGGGGAGGGGTTTCTGATGGCCGACTCCATCCTGACGGGCGGTGGCCTGGCCTACCCGATCCCCGACAAGCCGACGAGCGACTGGTTCCAGGCGCTGCATTCCGCTGTGCAGCAAGGCGATCAGCGTGCCAAGCTCACCATGCGCGAGTACGAGAAGCAGCGGGACGCCCAGCGCGCCAAGCCGAAGCCGCGTACCGGCCCGACCGCGACCGAAGCTGCAGCCGCGTACCTCCGGCAGCAGGCGGCGGAGAAGTCCCTGTCCGGCTGGGAGAAGACGCAGCAGGAGGCGGCGGACGGCCTGGCCGCTGCGAAGGAATTCGATGAGCGAGCCGCCTCGATGCGGAGGCACCCGGCTGGCTCGCAGTACTACACCGACGCTGACGGCGCCATTGTCGTCGACGACCTGCTGTCGTAACGGCAGCAGGACCAACCCAACCCTAGGAGAAACCCATGGGAGACATTTCCCCCAACGATGAGGTCATCGAGCGGGCACCCGTGCTCGCGGCGGACCGAGCCGGCTGGTCCGTGCAGCAGCTCCGGATCGAGATCCAGATCCGGAACAGTCAGCGGCCGAAGTTCGGCGAGCTGTACCCGCACTTCAGCGGCGCGCGAGAGCGCGTCGGGGCGGGCGGGGTGGCCACCACCACCAAGACCCGTATCGTCGTCCCGGACAACAAGGAGCACGACGGCCCGACGCTGGAGGCAGCGCTCGCCGCGGACGACCTGTACGCCGAGTGGTTCTGGGCCGCCAAGCAGGCCGGGATCAACGTCCAGACCCAGCCCTACCCCGGCGACGACTGGAAGTCCAATCCCTCTGCGCTGCATGTGCCTTGGGGTCTGTCCCGCTAACTCCCCCAGACCGTTGGCCCTTCCCGCGTGGCTCGCCTTCTCGCGCGGGGAGGGCCAACACCCTTGTTAGGCCGAAGGGCTCGCCAGTGATCCTTCGTTGGACTCGCAGGAAGTGTTGGTGCACTTGCGGATTGGGATCCATGTTCTCTGCCCCGCAAGCGGGGTGTCGTCTATCCAACGACTCACGACCACTCTGGCACCGCAGACCTTGCAGGGTCCGGGACGGTAGCTCGCCCGATCGGTAACGCTCTCGGTCATCTGCGTCCCTTCCTACGCTCCACGTCGTTCCCGAACGCGGTCTGCCACGATGCCTGCCGATTCGCCGCTCGTGATTCGCCGGAGCGCGGTGTCGCCTTTCCTGCCAACGCACAGCGCTAGGTCTCCTGGCGTCATGCCAGCTTGTCGGCAGGCAATGGCGAGGTTGGCGCCGTAGTCGTCGTCTGACAGCCCAGCCTCGACCCAGAGGCGTCTTTCCGCGGGATCAATCCATGCGCGTGCCCAGGCATTGGGGGGTCCGAGTGGGATGAGCTCATCGAAGGTCGGAGTGAGACGGGACTGTCGCCGACGAGTTTCGTTGTTCCACTTCGGTTTTGCCGAGGAGCCAAAGAAGCCGTGGAAGTCGCGCTCGACGTCCTGCAGCGCACCGTCAACGACTGCCTTGGGTGGTTTCCTGGCGATCTTGGTGCGGGGCAGCTGTGCCGATGGGCGAGGAGGTCGGACGTACCGTTGCGCGCGTTTCTTCGGCATCAGCGCTGGCGTGGGCGGTTTGGTGAAATGGGCGCGGATGGAGTGGGCGAGCTCGCCCGACAGCTTCTGGTCAACATCGCGGAAGTGCTCGCCGATGCTGCCTAGGTACGCGATCACTTCGTCCGGATGAACGTCTAGGTCGTTCGCCACCGAACGGATAGTGGGCGGAGTGGCCAGGGGAAGCTCCTCTGTGATAGTGCGGCCGTGGACACGTCATGTCTAGCACGGACCTCAGACATGTCAAACCCACGCCTGTGGATAACCCGTCGTTACAGAACCGTAACACTCGGCTTTTCCCGTTGCAGCACAACGGGATACGTGCGGCAGAGCGCTTGTTAGCGGCCTGCCTGCGTTCCGCCGGCGACGAGGATGTTCAGGCCGGACACGACGGCCGCGTCGAGGAAGCGCGCGGCATTCGGGGTGATCGTGCCGAGCGCGACGAGGTCCTCGAGACGGTCCGCCTTGGCCACGAACTTGCGGATGTTGACCAGCCAGTGCGCGCGCGTGATGTCGGGAATCACGCAATGGAGGCGACTGCCGTCGGGCAGGACGGCGTCGACAAAGGGGGAGGAGAGGTCCACACGCCGACCCGATGTGCGCAGCATCCGCTCGACCAAATCGCGCACAGCGTCATCGGTCAGGATGGTCGGTGTCAGCTCGGCAATTCCGTTGCGGGCCACAAAGACTCGCCACGGTTCGTTGATCCAGATCTCTTCGATCTGCGGGTCGTCGAGGTACTGCTGGAGCGGTCCATAGCCCGCCACGGCGTCGAGAATCGAGCGGGTCGCGGCATCCAGATCGTCCAGCCGCGGCAGGCCGCCATTGATGGAGCGGTCGTCATAGTCAGCGACCGCATCGCGCACAACGCGACGGATCTCCAGCAGATCCAGGAGTGGGTCGAGGTCAGAGCGGCGAATCTGCTCGCGGACATCGTTCTCGATCGTTGCCACTGCGCCGTCCATCGCGCACCCCCTTACCTGATCCACACCAAGGACCCACCGCCCCCGGCCAAACGGACCTTACGAGGGCTGTCGCGATCCCGCTCGGCGAGATCCGGTTATCCCCAGGTTCTTAGGGAAATCTTTAGAAAGGGAGCCATTGTCCACAGGGTCCGAACGTGGGGTCTTGACACGCAGCGGTGCGCGCTTCTCGTCGTGGAGCGCTGAAATGGTGGCGGAGCCCAGCTATACCTACGCCCGGCCGCGAGTTGCGCGCTCCGGTGCGAAATCAGCGCTCCGCGGCGAGATCCCGGCCGTATGCCGCCCCCGCCCGCCCCGTCGGAGCGCTCCATGGGCAGGTCTTACCCTCCTCGTATGCCGCCCGCCCCGGTCCCGCGTCAGGCCGCGGGCGAGCCTGATCTCCTGGGCAACCACACCGCGAGTCAAGGAGGCCATCGGGCGGGAGCGGCCGGCATACGACAACCCCGTCTGGAGCACCGACGGGCTCTCCTTTCCCTCCGGCCACGCGAGCAACGCCGCCTGCGCCGCCGTCCTCGCGGCCGGCATCCTCATACCTCTGATCACCACCCACCACCAGCGCGCAGCCACCGTCCTTGCCGCCCCATTCGCCCTGCTCACCGGACTGGACCGCATACTCCTCGGCGTGCACTACCCCAGCGATGTGCTGGCCGGCTGGTGCTTGGGCGCGGGAATCGCCCTTCTGGGCGTGGCTGGAGCACGTCTCCATCCGGTAACGAACCGACGCGCGGACGGTCCCGCTGTCAGGGGTGCGGCATAAGGTGCCAAATCAGCAGCGGGTGTGCCGGTCGGCATACCCGCGGCACCGCCAGGTCCAGGCGGCGGGCACCCCGCGGCCGGACGTTGTTAACACAGTGAGGTAGCTAATGAAGCTCACGCGCTTGAAGACCACCGCCGTTCTCGCGGCCTCGGTCTCTCTCGGACTGGCCGGGTGTGCCACGTCCGACCGGACCACCGACTCCGGCTCCGCCACCGGATCCGGGTCCAGCACCGCCAGCGGCGGCGCGGGCGACACCTTCACCTTCGGCGCCGCCGGTGCCCCCGAGGTCTTCGACCCCTACTACGCCTCCGATGGCGAGACCTTCCGCGTCACGCGGCAGATCTTCCAGGGCCTCCTCGGCATCAAGCCCGGCACGGCCGACCCCCAGCCGGAACTCGCGGAGAGCTGGGAGCCGTCGGAAGACGGTCTGACCTGGACCTTCAAACTGCGCCAGGGCGTGAAGTTTACCGATGGTGAGGCCTTCAATGCTGCCGCCGTCTGCTACAACTTCGAGCGGATGTTTGACCAGAACGAGGTCGCGCAGGCCGGGCCGGCGGAGTATTGGGCCTACACCATGCTCGGCTTCAAGGGCAGCGAGACCGAGTCGCTCTATAAGAGCTGCGAGGCCAAGGACGACTCGACCGCGGTCATCAACCTGACTCGCTACACCTCCGACTTCCCGGTCATGCTGACCCTGGAGTCCTTCTCCATGCAGAGCCCCAAGGCGCTCAAGGATGGCGACGCGAACAACGTCCAGAAGGAAGGTGACGGCTTCAAGTACCCCGCCTACGCCATGGCCCCCGTGGGCACCGGCCCCTACAAGCTGGGCAAGTACGACGAGGCCAACAAGACCATCTCGCTGGTTCGCAATGACGACTTCTGGGGCGAGAAGGCCAAGACGGCCAACCTGGTCTTCAAGATCATCCCCGACGAGTC
Organism: Nostocoides veronense; assembly: GCF_039531185.1. Taxonomy (NCBI): domain Bacteria; kingdom Bacillati; phylum Actinomycetota; class Actinomycetes; order Micrococcales; family Intrasporangiaceae; genus Nostocoides; species Nostocoides veronense. The sequence continues at coordinate 254,469 of NZ_BAAAPO010000042.1, read as the reverse complement.
CACCCGTCGCCAGGAGCTCGAGGCCGGCAGCATCAACGCCTACGACCTGCCGAACCCGGCTGACTGGAAGGGTCTGGAGGACGCCGGCAACAAGGTCCTCGTGCGCCCGGCCTTCAACATTCTCTACATGGGTCTGAACCCCGAGAAGAACTCCAAGCTGCAGGATCTGAAGGTCCGCAAGGCGATCTACATGGCGCTCAACCGCGACCAGCTTGTCGCCACCCAGCTGCCTGAAGGAGCCAAGGTCGCGACTCAGTTCATGCCCGACACCGTCGCCGGCTACAACAGCTCGCTGCAGCCGACGAAGTATGACGTCGAGGGCGCCAAGGCCCTGCTCAAGGAGGCCGGAGCCGAGGGTATGACGCTGCAGTTCGCCTACCCGTCCGAGGTTTCGCGGCCCTACATGCCGAACCCGCAGTCGATCGCGGACGCCCTGACGGCCGACCTCGAGGCTGTCGGGATCAAGGTCGAGGTTGTCACCAAGCCGTGGAATGGCGGCTACCTCGATGGAGTCGACAACGGCCTGTTCGACGCGTGGTTGCTCGGCTGGACCGGTGACTACAACTCCGCGAACAACTTCATCGGCACCTTCTTCGGCAGCGATGTCAACGACTTCCACACCTGGAAGACGGACTTTGGCAAGACCCTGTCCAAGGAGCTCAGCGACGCCAACGGGATCGTCGACGAGGGCAAGCGCACCACGGCTTACGAGGCGCTGAACCAGAAGATCATGGAGGAATACCTCCCGGGTCTGGCGATCAGCCACAGCCCGCCGGCGCTCGTGGTCGGCAAGGGCGTCGACGGCCTGACGGCCAGCCCGCTGACCGCCGAGATGTTTGACACGGTCACGGTCGCCAAGAGCTGATTGCTCGACGGCTACACCAGATAGGGTGACGGCCGCCCCGGCAGTGCCGCCGGGGCGGCCGTTCCCGTCCGCGACGTTCCGTCCTTCAGGCCGGTCCCGTCCCATGACCCCGCAAGGAGGTGAGGTGCGGTGCTTCGCTTCATCGTGCGCCGACTGGCGCAGATGGTCGGCGTGGTCTTCGTGTTGTCCCTGCTGCTCTTCCTGTGGCTGCGGCTGCTGCCCGGTGGCACGGTGTCCGCGATCCTCGGCGATCGCGCGACTCCCGAGTCTCGCGCGCGGCTGGAAAAGGCGCTCGGTCTCGACGAGCCGCTCTGGATCCAGTACTGGCGCTATCTGAAGCGCGCGCTGACCGGCAACTTCGGCGCCTCGACGGGTGTGCTGCCGGGCCGGGACGCCTTCGACATCTTCCTGGCCCGCTTCCCGGCCACAATCGAATTGAGCATCTTCGCGATCCTCATCGCCGTGCTGCTCGGCATCCCGATGGGCTATCTCGCCGCCCGTCGCCGTGCCTCGCTCTTCGACAACTCCAGCATCATCGTCTCGCTCATCGGCGTCGCCGTCCCCGTCTTCTTCCTCGCCTTCCTGCTGCAATACATCTTCGCCGTCAAGCTCGGCTGGCTTCCGGTGTCCGGCAGACAGGGCAATATCAATGCCACGCGCGTCACCGGCTTCTTCGTCCTCGATGGGCTCCTCACCCGAGAATGGGACGCCGCGTGGGATGCGCTAAAGCACCTGATCCTGCCAGCCTTGACGCTCTCCACGATCCCCTTCGCCGTGATCTTCCGGATCACCCGCGCCTCGGTTCTGGAGGTGCTCGATGAGGATTTCGTCCGCACAGCCGAATCCAAGGGCCTGACCAACCGGGTGATCCGGGGCCGGCACGTGCTGCGCAATGCGCTGCTGCCCGTTGTGACCACGATCGGCCTGCAGGTCGGCGGCCTGCTGGCCGGGGCCATCCTGACCGAAAGCGTCTTCTCCTTCGGTGGCATCGGCGAAGCCCTCGCCTTGGCCTTCGAGCATCGTGACTATTCCGTGCTCCAAGTGCTGATCATGGCCTCGGCCGCGACCTTCGTCCTCGTCAACTTGATCGTCGACATCCTCTATGCGGTCATCGATCCGCGCGTTCGGACCAGGTGAGGTGACATGAGCGAAACCCCCAAGGGCTGGCGCCCCGGCGCCGCCAAGAAGGAGCGCATCGATGCCCTCGCGGCGACGGTCAGCGATGCCGGTGCGATCGACGAAAAGCCTGGCGTCTCGCTGATCGCGAGCGCGTGGAAGCGCCTGCGCCGCGACCGTATCTTCCTCATCGGCCTGACCATCACCGTCATCTTCGTGCTCGTCGCGATCTTCGCGAATGTCATCGCGCCGCACGACCCGACCAAGCCGATCCCGGAACTGATCTCCAAGGTGCGTCGGCAGACCAATCCGATCCCCGGTCCGGAGCCCGGCTTCCCGCTCGGCTCGGATGACCGCGGCCGCGATCTGCTCTCCCGGTTGATTGTCGGAAGTCGGCAGACGCTGATCGTCTGTGTCTTCGCGACGATCTTCTCGCTCGCGGGCGGCATGATCCTCGGCACCTTGGCCGGCGCCGTGGGCGGCTGGGTCGACTCGCTGGTGATGCGGATCGTCGACATCCTGCTCTCGATCCCGTCGCTGCTGCTCGCCTTCTCGGTCGCGGCGATGGCCGCCAAGCCGAGCCAGTGGACGGTCATCATCGCCATCTCGATCGCCTACCTGCCGGTGTTCGCGCGATTACTCCGTGGCTCGATGCTGGCCCAACGACATAGCGACCACGTCTTGGCCGCGCGCGCTCTCGGCGTCAAGGAAGGCGCCGTCGTCTTCCGCCACATGCTTCCCAATGCGATCGGCCCGGTGATTGTCCAGGCGACCCTGGTTCTCGCGACCGCGGTCATCGACGCCGCCGCCCTGTCCTTCCTCGGCCTCGGCAACCCGAACGACCGGCAGCCGGAGTGGGGCCAAATGCTGGGCAAGGCGCAGGAGTATCTCGCCGACTACCCGCACATGGCGTTCTATCCCGCGGCCTGCATCATCGTCGTCGCCTTCGGCTTCACGCTGATGGGCGAATCCTTGCGCGAAGCCCTCGACCCCAAGACCCGCAGGTGAGCACCATGACCACCAGGGCGTATGCCGCCGACACCCGTGCCGGCGAACCCCTCCTCACCGTCCGCGACCTGAGCGTTACCTTCCTGCGGCAGGGCGAGAAGCCCTTCACCGCCGTTGACGGCGTCAGCTTCGATGTCCGGCCCGGCCAAACCGTCGGTCTCGTCGGGGAGTCCGGCTCCGGCAAGTCCGTCACCTCCCTCGCCATCATGGGCTTGCTCCCGGCGCGCGGAAACCAGGTCACCGGCACCGCGACGTTCGACGGAACTGACCTGCTCGCGCTCGACAACAACGCCATGCGCGACCACCGCGGCCGAGACCTCGGCATGATCTTCCAAGACCCGCTCTCGTCCCTGAATCCCGTGGTGCCCATCGGGATTCAGGTCACCGAGGTCCTGGAGCGGCACAAGGGCATGTCGCGCAAGGCGGCGATGCCCAAGGCCCGCGAGATGCTCGACAAGGTCGGCATACCCGATCCCGACCGGCGGCTGAAGGACTACCCACACCAACTCTCCGGAGGTATGCGGCAGCGCGCGCTCATCGCGATGGCGTTGGCCTGTGAGCCGCGACTGCTCATCGCCGACGAGCCGACGACGGCCCTAGATGTGACGATCCAGGCGCAGATCCTGCAACTGCTCAAGGACCTTGTCCGCGACAGCGGCACCGCGCTCATCATGATCACCCACGATCTCGGCGTCGTCGCTGGCCTGTGCGATGAGGTCAATGTGATGTATGGCGGCCGGATCGTCGAGCGTGGCCTGCGGCACGACCTCTTCGCCGCGCCGCGCCACCCCTACACCCACGGGCTCCTCGGCTCCATCCCGAGACTGGATGGGGCCCGCGGGGAGCCGCTGCACCCCATACCCGGCTCCGTCGCCGACAACCTGCCGTGGGCACACGCGTGCGCCTTCGCTCCTCGCTGCTCGCAGCCGCTGCCGGTATGCCGTGAGGTCACCCCGGATTTCGTCGAGGACGGACCGAACGCCCTGCGCTGCCATAACCCCGTCGGCCAGCCGCTGCGCGATCAGGAGGTGAGCTCATGACGATCTCCGATGACGTGCTCGTCGACGTCCAGGGCGTCAAGGTGCACTTCCCCATCAAGAAGGGTGTGATCTTCGACCGGACGATCGGTTATGTCTATGCCGTCGATGGCGTCGACTTGCAGATCCACCGCGGCGAAACCTATGGCCTTGTCGGCGAATCCGGTTGCGGCAAGTCAACCCTCGGACGCGCCATCCTTAACCTCGAGCCGCCCACCGAGGGCAAGGTCATCTTCGATGGCACCGATATCGCCAGCCTCAAGGGCGAGACCTTGCGCCGCAAGCGCCAAGACATCCAGATGGTCTTCCAAGACCCGCTCTCCAGCCTCGATCCGCGCCAGTCGGTGGAGTCGCTGCTGCTCGAGGGGATGAAGGCGCACGGGCTGGTCAAGGACGCCAAAGCGGCGAACGCGCGACTGCGTGAACTGCTCAAGGCGGTCGGCCTCCCGGCCGCCGCCCTGCAGAAATACCCCCACGAGTTCTCCGGCGGCCAGCGTCAGCGCATCGGCATCGCCCGGGCGCTCTCGGTCGATCCGAAGCTAATCGTCGCCGACGAGCCGGTCTCGGCGCTCGATGTCTCCGTGCAGGCCCAGGTCATCAACCTGTTGGAGGATCTCCAGCAGGAGTTCGGCCTGACCTATCTCGTGGTCGCCCACGACCTCGCCGTCGTGCGGCATATCAGCGACCGGGTCGGCGTGATGTACCTCGGTGCCCTCGTCGAGGAGGCCGCCGCCGACGATCTGTATGCCGCACCGCTGCACCCCTACACGCGCGCTCTGATGTCGGCTGTGCCCGTTCCCGATCCGGTCGTGGAGGACCGCCGCGAGCGGATCCTGCTCACCGGAGACCTGCCCTCGCCGGCGAACCCACCCAAGGGGTGCCGCTTCCATACCCGCTGCCCGTGGCGGCAGGAGACACGCTGCGACACCGAACGGCCGCAGCTGCGCGTCGTCGAGATCGACGGCGTCCCGGCAACCCATCGCGTCGCCTGTCACTTCGCGGAGGCCATCGCGTCCGGCGAGATCCGCCCGCACGACGTCGCCGCGATCGCGGTCGACCCGAGCGCGCAGGAGTCCGACGACTTCGGTTCGTTCGGCGGCCCGGCAACCGTCGGTGAAGTCACGGACATTTAAGGACACCCACAACGATCTGCCGGGCGGAGTTCGCAAAGGCCGAAGGACGTAGCCTCGTGGGGTGAGCGATGCGAGCGGCCCGCACGCGGGTGAGCCTGAGATTCATGTCCAGAACACCGCGGGCCGCCTGAACTGGCTGCGCGCGGGGGTCCTCGGCGCCAATGACGGCATCGTCTCAACCGCGGGCCTGGTGATCGGCGTCGCGGCGGCAACGACCAACCGCGGCGCGATTTTCACCGCCGGTCTCGCCGGGCTGGCAGCCGGGGCGATGAGTATGGCGGTGGGGGAGTACGTCTCCGTCAGCACCCAGCGCGACACCGAGAAGGCACTGCTGGCCAAAGAGCGCCAGGAACTGCGCGATGACCCCGCGGCCGAGTTGGCGGAGCTCGCGGAGATCTACGCCGCGAAGGGGCTGGACGAGGGCCTCGCCCGGGAGGTGGCTGAGGCTCTGACCCGGCAGGACCCGCTCGCCGCCCACGCAGAAGCCGAACTCGGCATCGACCCGCACGAGCTGACCAATCCGTGGCAGGCGGCGGTCGCGTCCTTCGTCTCCTTCACCCTTGGCGCCCTGCTGCCGCTGATCGCCGTGCTCAACCCCTCGGCGAGCTGGCGCATCCCCGGAACCGTCATCGTCGTCCTGCTCGCGCTCGCCCTGACCGGTTATGTCAGTGCCCGCCTCGGCGGCGCCGTCATCGGCCGCGCCGTTGCCCGCGTCGTCGCTGGCGGCATCGCCGCCATGGCCGTCACATATCTCATCGGGCGCCTCTTCGGCACCGCCATCGGCGCCTGATCGCGAATGTAGGTTTCCCGCCCGATGCCACTTTCTCTTCCTTTGTGCCGGAAAGCTTCTGGCACAAAAGAAGGGTTTCCGGCATCGGGCGGGAAACCTACAGCCGGCCCGGTTATATCAGGGAGCGGGTGAGGCGGGCGGGGAGGTGGAGGGCGGTGAGGTCCTCCAGGGTCACAAGTTCGCCATCGGGGCCGGTGAGGGGCACCCGCCAGTTGGGGTACTCCGTGTCCGTGCCGGGCTGGTTGACGGCCCGGCGATCGCCGACCAAATCGGGCACGCTGACGCCGAGCAGCTTGGCGGGCGAGCGCGAAAGATAGGTGTGCAGCGCCGCCACGAACTCCTCGACATTCGCCGGATCGTGCGGCAAATCCTGCTCCGCCAAGGCGGCGGCCACCTTCTCGATGGCCGCACGCTCTTCGGCCTCCTCGACCTCCAGCGGCCGGGTCAACAGGCCCAACTCCTTGCGCAGCGCAACATGCGCCAACTCCAAGTAGCCCGCAGTCGGCGGCAGGTCGTGCGTGGTGACCGAGGCGAGGCACAACTCCCGATAGCCCTCCGGCGGCAGGGGCTTGCCGTCCTTCCACTCAAACCACAGGATCGAGGTGCCGAGGATGCCGCGCTCCTTCATGAATTCCCGCGCAAAGGGCTGCACCACCCCGAGGTCCTCGCCGACAACAACCGCACCCGCCCGATGCGCCTCCAGGCACAGGATGCCGATCAGCGCCTCGTGGTCGTAGGCCACATAGGTCCCCTCGCTCGGCGTCAGCCCCTGCGGGATCCACCAAAGCCGGAACAAGCCGATGATGTGATCGACCCGGATGCCTCCGGAGTCACGCAACACCGTGCGCAGCATGTCCCGGTATGGCGCGTAGCCGAGTTCCGCGAGCCGGTCCGGGCGCCACGGCGGCTGGCTCCAGTTCTGCCCGACCTGATTGAACTGATCCGGCGGCGCCCCCACGTCGATGCCGCGCGCCAGCGCATCCCCCAGGCCCCAGGCGTCCGCGCCCGATGGGTGCACACCGACGGCGAGGTCGTGGACCACGCCGAGCGCCATACCCGCCTCTTTGGCGAGGCGCTGGGTCGCGGCCAATTGGTCCTCCAGGACCCACTGCAGCCACCGGAAGAAGTTGATCGCCGGGGCATTCTCCTCGCGGAAGGCCGCCACCTCGGCGGTTCCGGGGCTGCGCAGCGTTTCCGGCCACTCGTTCCACGCATCGCCATGCACATCGCTGAGCGCGCACCAGGTCGCGAAGTCGACCAGGCCCTGGCCCTCGCGCTCACAGAAGCCGTCGAAGGCGCGACGACGCCGGTCGCTCAGCCCGGCATCGAAGACCAATTGCAGCGCGGCGCGCTTGACCGTCCAGGATGCATCGCGGTCGATGGTTGCTCCGGTGTTCAGAGCCTGCCCGGAGCGGGAGAGTTCGGCGATCGCGGCCCGCGTCGCCGATGGGAGATAGCCGACCTCGGGGATGTCTTCGACCCGGATGTAGAGCGGGTTGACGAACCGCCGGGTGGTCGGCAGATAGGGCGAGGCCTCCATCGGAGCCTGCACCTGTGCCGCGTGCAGCGGATTGACCAGCACCCAGTCGCAGCCCAGATCCGCGGCGCCCCACGTCGCGAGGTCCGCGAGGTCGGCGAGGTCGCCCACGCCGTAGGAGTTCGCGGAACGCAGTTGGTAGACCTGCGTCATCAGCCCGACCATCCGCCGGTGGCTGAGCCCAGCTGGCAGCTCCAGCCGGTGCGGGGTGACGATGACGGTGGCGCATGCCGGCTCGTCCCGTCCTTCGACGAACGCGTGCAGGATGTGCCACCCGAGGGGCAGGTCGCCGGGCAGTTCGAAGGTCGCCTCACCCGTCTCGACACCATCGACGCTGCGCGGAGCGACCCAGTTGTCCACCTGCCGCACCGGGATGATCCCGCCGTCCTCGAGCGCGATCTCGACGCGCACCGAGGAACCGTGCGGGACGTGCACCGGAATCCACGGCGTCCAGCCGGCCCGCATCACGACGGTCGGCGGCAGCGTCCGCCGCCACGTGCGCAGCCATACCTCGTCCCGAGCCTGCAGGACGTCCGCATCGGTCTCCACGGTGACGCCGAGCGCCGTGAGCACTCGCTGGATGGTCTCCGCGCTGACGATCGTATGAACGCCCTGCCAGTCCCAAAATTCGGTCGCGACGCCATACGACTGGGCGAGGGCGGCGAGGTCAGCGGAGGGGGCGGTCATGGGGAGGGACTCCTTCGTCCGATCAGTGGGAGGTAGGCGGGCTTAGTCTCCCACGCCTTGGGAATAGCCAAGCCCGAAGCAGGCGTTGCCACGCGCAGTTCCTGTCCCCGCCCACGGAGGCCCGGTGTTCGTCCTTTTGCAGCAGTCCGCGCACAGTCCGCAGCTAGGCTGGTCCGCGATGACTCCCACACCGCCCACCCCTGAGCTCGACGAGCAGGCCGCCACCGTCGACGTGACCACCGAGACGCCCGCCGAGCGGCAGGCGCGTTTCGAGGAGCTCGCGCTGCCCCTGATCGATCAGCTCTACTCTGCGGCGCTGCGCACGACGCGCAATCCCGCGGACGCCGAGGATCTGGTCCAGGAGACCTACGCGAAGGCCTTCGCCGCCTTCCACCAGTTCAAGCCGGGAACCAACCTCAAGGCCTGGATGTACCGCATCCTGACCAACACCTATATCAACAGCTATCGCAAGAAGCAGCGCGAGCCGTTGCAGTCCGATGCGGCTGAGATCGAGGACTATCAGCTCGCCCGCGCCGAATCGCACAGCTCCCGCGGCCTGCGCAGCGCCGAGATCGAGGCGCTGGAGCACCTGCCCGATAGCGAGGTCAAACGCGCTCTCCAAGAGTTGCCCGAGGAGTTTCGTCTCGCGGTCTACTTCGCCGATGTCGAGGGCTACGCCTACAAAGAGATCGCCGAGATCATGGGCACGCCGATCGGCACTGTGATGTCGCGGCTGCACCGCGGCCGTCGCCAGTTGCGTGAACTGCTTTCGGAGTATGCCGTGGAGCGCGGCTTCCGGGGTGCGGATGGCGGTGAGCAGGAGTGAGCCAGGAGATCAACGAGGCGGACTGCTCCGAGGCCTTGCACCGAGTCTTCGAATATCTCGACGGCGAATTGCCGGACAGCGAGCGCGGCAAGATCGCGGCGCACCTGGCGCACTGCGCGGCGTGCCTGCAGCAGTACGACATCGACACGATGGTTAAAGGCATGGTCAAACGCTCCTGCGCCCAGGAGAGCGCCCCGGCCCACCTGCGCGGATTGATCGTCCAGCGGATCACCGCCGTCGAGATCCGTTACGTCGACTGACGCGGCATACCCCAGCC
>NZ_BAAAPO010000042.1:154832-245169 GCF_039531185.1 Nostocoides veronense | reverse complement strand
GTGCGAGCGGTTGAGCTCAGGCGTTCGGCTTGCGGCCGTGGTTGGCGCCCTTCTTCTTCCGGTCACGACGCTTGCGTGCACGCTTGCTCATGATGACTCCAATGTTTGGGGATTGCCGTCCCAGCCGACCGGCGGGACCACCACCATCCAGTCTCCCATAGTTCCGTCGCAGGGCAGGACACCTGCCGGTCGGCCAATCTAGCGGGCATTCCGCATTTCGCGTCTGCGTGGGAGACTTGGCGCAACGATGCTGCTTGGCGCGGGCCGAGCCGTTGCCCTCCGGAGCCGAAAATGTCCTTCCCCCGACGTGTGTGTGTTGCGGCGAGTCTGAGTGTCGCTCTTCTCGTCCCGATATCGACCGCCCATGCTGGCGACGAGGGCAGTGGTGGCAATAACGGCAATCCCGGCACCAGCGCCAACGGCACTGCCGGGCCTGCGGGTCAAGGACCAGGGAACCCGGGAACGTCCGAGATTGGCAAGGGCCCGCGCGTGTGGGATTGGGACATCCAGGGTTCCCGCTGACACCTGAACGCGCCGAGGGGCAACCCTCCCCCCTCGGGATCTATCGCCGGATCGCTCGCCCCGAGCATCGATATGCCGTCAGCACCCGCTTCGTGGTCGCGGGCACGGTGCTCCTGGCCATAGCGTCCTATCTGGCTCTGCGTCCGATTGCCGGCCCGGTGACGGATTGGACCGGTTTGGGGGTCCTCATCCTGGTAGCAGCCGCCGGAAATCTTCCGGCGCGATCACCGTCGACGTCCTCGCGGCGCGTGCATATTTCCATGCTCGCTGCCTTGACGCTCGCCGCCGTCCCGCTCGGCCTGGCTGCTGGTCTGCCGCTGCTTGCGGCAGCGCATGCCCTCGCGCAAGCGGGACGTCAGGCGCCGATCCGGGTGGTTTTCAATGCCGCGATGTCGGTGGTCGTCGGAATGGCGGGCCTCCTCGCGTATTGGTCGCTGCGGGGCCCGGTTCTTGTCGATGGAGCAGCGGCGGGCGCCCCCGTGGTCGTGCACATCGGATGGGCTCTGTTGCTAGCCAATCTCCTGCAACTGGTCGTTAACGCCTGGTTGATCTCGTTGGTGCAATGGGCCTCGCGTGCGGTGGCTCTCGCAGATCAGTTCCGCGCGCTCATCTTGCGCAGCGGGTTGACGTATCTGGCAACGGGCAGCCTGTCGATCCTCATTGTCACGGTCTGGCAGATCGCCGGCGGCGGTCCGGGATCGATCGTCCTGTTGCTGCCGTGCCTGGTCGCCGCGCGGTGGGCGCTTGGCCACGAACGTGCTGAAGATCTGATGCAGGTGCGGGTCGTGGACACGCTCAATGCCGCGATCGACGCCCGCTTTCCTGGCGCGGCCGCGCATTCCGCGGATGTCGCCCGCCTTGCGGAATGGCTCGCGGAAGAGATCGACCTCGGCCCGTCGCGCTCGGAGGACCTCGCGTTGGCCGGTGCCTTGTATCGCTTGGACAGCCTGTCGACACCACGCGGTGTGGAGCCGGCGCCCCGCCCTGCGCGGGCGCTGACAGAAGTCGACTTCCTCCAAGGCATCCTGCCGATCCTCGAACATCGCCGCGATGGCGCCTCGACATCGACGGCGACCGCCGGGCGGGTCATCTCGGTGGCGGAGGCGTATGTTGTGGCCCGCCGGGACCCGCTCATCGGGGACCGGTATGCCGCCTACGACGCGATTGCCGGTCGCAGCGACCTCGACAGCATCATCCTGGTCGCGCTACGCCGGGTGGTGGATCGGATCGATCCGCTGCCACCTATGGTCGGGCGGCATCGCGCATGAGTCTGCGGGGCAGGCGGGGCCTGATCATCGGATTGGGATGGTGCGTGACGTTGGCCGCCATCGCTCGCGTCGTCGCCGACGGCGGCGATCTGGGTCCTACGGCGCAGCCGGCGATTGTCACCGCGATCCTCGTGGTCGCGGTCGGCGAATTGGTCGTCGTGAACCAGATCGGGCGCCAGATGGCGCCGATCACCACAGCCGCGGGGATGGGTATGGTGCTCACCCCCGCCATGTCGGGTAGCCCGCCGATGAGTTGGGGCCTGTGCGTGCTGCTGCTTGCGGCGCCCATGACCGTTGGCGGGATGCTCGCTGCCCTGTCTGGCCGCCCAGCAGATGTCTTCGATCACGTCTGCCGCTATCTCGGGCTGTCGTGTGCGGCGGCGATCGCCCGCTGGGATGTCGGCGATGGCTCGGTGTTGACCATTGTCTCCAGACCCGAGGTGACCACCCTGGTGGCCGCCTTCTGGCTGATCGGGGTCGCCCTGGTGGGTGTCCTGGTGGATTTGGTGCTCTGGACCTTTGGCCGGGTGCGCACCCTGCACGTGCCATTCCTCACCCTGATCCGCCTCGACCTGGCCCGTTCCGGGGCCATCGGGGCGATGATGACCAATGGCGGGGCCCTGATCGCCGTGACGACGCCGATCATCGGGCCGATCGCCATACCCCTGTTCATCTGGCCGATCGCGATCGCGCTCTTTGGCCTGCGGCGTGCCGGACGGATCGAGGCGACCCAGCGCCAACTCGTGCTGGCCCTCTCCCGCCTGACCGACGAGACGGGACACACGGCCAAGGGGCACGCGGGCCGGGTGGCGCGCCTCGCCCAGACCATCGGCGAAGAACTCGGCCTCAGCCCGGGCGATCTGCAGGTGCTCTTCGACGCCGGGCTACTGCACGATGTCGGCCAGGTCACGCTCAACGAACCCATCCCCGACGGCGCGACCATCCTTGCCGCGCCCGCCGAGCAGGCCCATGTGAACCGCCAGACCATCTTCTTGGCCCGGCAGGCGGGTGCCTCCGATGAGGTTGTCGAGGCCATCATCGGCAGCGCGGCGCAATATCGGGAGGTGCGCGAATTCGGCGCCGTCCTGCCGATCACCGCGCGCATTCTGCGTGTCGCCAATGCGTATGACGACCTGACCCAGGGGCGACGCACGGCCCGTGGCCCGGCCCTCGAACGGATCCATCTAGGGCTCGGCTATGAGTACGACCCGGCGGTGGTCGATGCGCTCACGAGGGTCACCGAACGCAGCGCCCGCTCACCCCAACTGGGGTGAGCGGGAGCTGCCGACGCGTCCTCGCGGATCAGGCCTTCTTGGTCTCCGCGAAGATCTCGGCGATCCGATCGATCTTGGCGAGCAGGTCGTCGGCGACCGACTCATCGAAGCTGCCCTTGGTGCCGGAAGCACCCGCGAGCTTGGTGGCCTCGTTGACGAGGGTATGCAGTTCGGGGAACTTCTCGAAGTGCGGCGGCTTGAAGTAGTCGGTCCACAGCACCCACAGGTGGTGCTTGACCAGCTCAGATCGCTGCTCCTTGATGATGGCGGCGCGGACCCGGAAGTCGGCATCGTCGTTGTCGGCGACCTTCTTGCATACGGCCTTGATCGACTCGGCCTCGATGCGGGCCTGGGCGGGGTCATAAACGCCACACGGCAGGTCGCAGTGAGCGCTGACCGCGACGGGGGTGAAGCGGGTGCGGAACATCGGTGAACCTTTCTGCTCTTTTCGCGGGTATGCAGGGCGCACCCTGCCGTACAAGACCAACCTACGCCGCGGGCACCTTCGGCAGGGGACCAGGGCGTGGCCAGAGGCGCCACAGCACCGTTCCGAGGATGTCACGGGCGGCCAGCGATCCAACCAGCCAACTGTCCACGCCCTCACGAGGACTGTCTCGCTCGACCCACCACCGGGCGGGGTCCGCCGGGTCACGTCCCGTGACCCGCTTGACCGACAGGGGCCGCGGCATACCGTCGGAATCGGGAGGCAGACGGACGACCGCGATGCGGCCGGCGCGCGGACGAGCGCCAGCGCGAGCGAGCAGCAGATCGCCTTCGCGCAGAGTGGGTTCCATGGACGATCCCGTGACGCGAACCACGGTGAAGCCTCGGGGCAGGTGTGACACGATGCTCCAACGTTACGGTCACCGCCGTCCGCCCGAGTGGGCCACACCCGGCCAGCACGACTCAACCGAGCACCCGGCCGATGGGTGCCAGACCAGGAGCGAACAGTCATGCCGAGCGGTGAGCCGTCGAACGCCGAGACCGCAGATCTGTCCGACGACCCGATCTTTCGCGCCCACGAGGGCGGCAAGGTCGCCATCTTCGCGACCAAGCCCCTCCTCGACCGCGACGATTTGGCGCTGCTCTATACCCCCGGCGTCGCGAAGGTCAGCGAAGCCATCGCCAAGGATTCCACGCTGGCGGCGCGCTATACCGCCCGCGCAAATACGGTCGCGATCATCAGTGACGGGACAGCGGTGCTTGGGCTTGGCAATATCGGGCCATTGGCGGCTATGCCGGTCATGGAGGGTAAGGCTGTCCTCTTCAAACAATTCGGCGGGGTTGATGCCATCCCGTTGTGCATTGAGTCGGGCAGCGTCGAGGAAATAGTCGACACCATCATTCGTCTCGCCCCGAGTTTCGGCGGGATCAATCTTGAGGACATTTCGGCGCCGCGTTGTTTCGAGATTGAGGAGCGCCTGAACCGACGCCTCGATATTCCGGTCTTTCACGACGATCAGCACGGAACAGCCATTGTCGTGCTCGCTGGCCTGCTGAACGCGGCACGGGTACTCGGCCGCGAGGTGACCCACATGCGGGTGGTGATCAGCGGCGCGGGCGCAGCGGGTGTGGCCGTCGCCAAACTCCTGCTCGCCGTCGGCATCGACGACCTCGTCGTGTGTGACTCCCAAGGCATCCTCGGCCCTGGGCGCGTGGGTCTCGGCGGGCACAAGGCCCGTCTGGTCGCCACGAGTAATCCGCGCGGACTCGATGGCCCACTGGCCGACGCGCTGGTGGGTGCGGATGTTTTCATCGGGGTCAGCGGTGGCACCGTGCCCGAAGAGCAGGTGGCCAGCATGTCGCCCGAGGCGACGATTTTCGCCTTGGCGAATCCGACTCCTGAGGTGCATCCGGAAATCGCCGCTCGGCACGCCGCGGTGGTCGCGACCGGCCGCTCCGACTATCCGAACCAAATCAACAATGTGCTGGCCTTTCCGGGGATTTTCCGCGGCGCGCTCGATTGCGGGGCGGGCGAAATCACCGAGGCCATGAAGCTGGCGGCCGCGCGCGCGATCGCCTCCTTGGTCAGCGATCCCACGGCCGCCATGATCGTGCCGAGCGTCTTCGACGATCGCGTCGCGCCGGCCGTCGCGGCTGCGGTGGCCGCCACGCACCAAGAGGACTCACGCTTGGGCGGCCGTTAAGATAATCCCTGTTCGACGTGGGGTGGATGCCTCCCAGCAGTGTCGAGACCCGTGCAGCCGTCGAAGGAAATCATGTCCCCGATCCCCGACCCTCGTCCTGAGATGTTCGTCGAAGAACGGCCCTGGGGCGGTTTCGAACAGCTGACGCTGAACGAACAGACGACGGTCAAGATCCTCACGATCGTCCCCGGGGCTCGCCTCTCCCTGCAGACGCACACCCACCGCGCCGAGTTCTGGCGCGTGCTCGATGGTCCATTGGAGGTGACCATCGGCGATGAGACGGTCATCGCCGAGCCGGGAGATTCGTTTTGGATTCCGCTCGGCGCTCTTCACCGCGTGGGAAACACCTCTGACAATATCGGCCGCATCCTCGAAATCGCCTATGGCTCATTCGACGAATCCGACATCCAGCGCCTTCATGATGATTACGCCCGCTGACGGGAGCTCTGGGCAGCCGAGTGAGGGATTGATCCGTGACCGATTCATCTAAGCCCTTCGCCATCCACGTCGTCTGTACCGGAAATATCTGCCGGTCCGCTTTCGCGGCCTCCTATCTGCGCCAGCGCCTGAGCCAACTCGCCCCGGGGGCTTTCGTCGTCACCAGTTCCGGGACGGGGTGGTATCGCGGTCTGGAGGTGCCGCCGCCCATTCGGGACCTCGCCCAGCGGCATGGCATCACCGTCGACGACCACGAGCCGAGGTATGCCGTTCGCGCCCACTATGAGGCTGCAGACCTCATCCTCGCGGCCACCCGGGACCACCGGCAGCTCATCCTGGCGGAGGCCCCGTCGGCGCTCAAACGCACCTTCACCGTCGGGGAGTTCGCGGACTTGCTCCGGTGGACCAGCGCTGCGCCCGGCGCCGACCCGGAGGCCTGGCGTGCTGCGGTTCGCACGGCGGCGATGCACCGCCCCAGCGTTGTGCCCAGCGATATCCCCGATCCCTATGGCCTGCCGAGGGAGGCGTATGACGAGATGGCCGCGACCTTGGTCCCGGCCCTCGACGTCATCCTCGAGGCGGCTGGCGCGACCGCCTCATAGCGCGGCCGTCAACAGCTGGGAGGCAGTGCCGGCTCGACCGCGGGCATGGCCTGCTGACCGGTCGCGGGGACCCGTGCCTGGGCGGCCGCTAGTCCTCGTCCTCGAAGGGGTCGTCCAGCCGTGCCAGCCAGGCCGCAAGCCGCTCGATCGGCACCTCGAACTCCGGGTGCTCGTCAACAAAGGATCGCAATTGGTCGGCCACCCAGGCGAGGGTCACATCCTCCTCGCCTCGGCGGCTCTCCAATTCCTCGATGCCGCGGTCGGTGAAATACATCGCCCGTGATCAGCGACCGAAGGCGGCGTCGAGCAGCGCCTGCTGCTCAGCGGCATGCTTCTTGGAACTGCCGGTCGCGGGGCTGGCTGAAGCCGGCCGGGCGATGACGCGCAGCGGCTTGGTGTAGCCGTGCCCGGCCAAGGCGGCCGGCAGGTTCAGGCCGAGATAGGGCCAGGCGCCCTGGTTCATCGGCTCGTCCTGCACCAAGACGAGTTCAGCCTGCGGGTAGTGGCGCAGCGCCTCGGCGATCTCGGCATCCGCGAGCGGGTAGAGCTGCTCCAGGCGCAGGATTGCTGTGCGGGTATCGCCGCGCTTCTCGCGCTCGGCTTCGAGTTCGTAGACGACCTTGCCGGAGGCGAGCAACACCCGATCCACCGCCGTGTTGTCCGGCGTCGCATTCGGGCGGTCCGGCATCACCGGTCGGAAGGTTCCGGTCGTGAACTCCTCCGGCATCGCCGCAGCAGCCTTCAGACGCAACATCGACTTCGGGGTGAAGACGACCAGCGGTCGGCGCGGCCGGGCATAGGCCTGGCGGCGCAGCAGGTGGAAGTAGTTCGACGGGGAACTCGGGTAGGCAACCGTCATATTGTCCTCGGCGCACAGCGTCATGAAGCGCTCGATGCGGGCCGAGGAGTGGTCCGGGCCCTGGCCCTCATACCCGTGCGGGAGCAGCAGCACGACGGAGGAGCGCTGCGCCCACTTCTGCTCCGAGGAGGAGATGAACTCATCAATGATCGTCTGGGCGCCATTGACGAAGTCGCCGAATTGGGCTTCCCACAGCACGAGGGCGTCCGGCCGCTCGACCGAATAGCCGTACTCGAAGCCCATCGCGGCGTATTCGGAGAGGAGCGAGTCATAGATCCACAACTTCGCCTGGTCGTCGCTGAGATAGCGCAGCGGCGTCCACTCGTCGGCGCTCACCTTGTCGATGAGCACGGCGTGCCGCTGAACGAAGGTGCCGCGGCGGCTGTCCTGGCCGGACATCCGCACCGGGGTGCCCTCCATGAGCAGCGAACCGAAGGCGATCAATTCGGCCATACCCCAGTCGATGCCGCCTTCGCGCACCGAGGCGGCGCGACGCTCCATCAGCTGCGCCAGCTTCGGGTGCACGGTGAAGTCGGCGAGGTGGTCGAGGTGCGCATCGCCGATCCGCTGCAGCATCTCGGGGGAGATGGCCGTCTGCGTCGCCGAATGCTTGGTCACATCGGTGGTCTGGGCAATGGGTGGTTCCAGGCCCGAGTGACCCTCAGCGTCGGTCCCAGCGGCCGTCGGCTCGGGCCGATCGGTGTGTTTGAGGGCTTCCTTGGTCTCGACGAAGACATTCTCGAGTTGCTGCTGGTAATCGCGCAGCGCGGCCTCGGCCTCGTCCTGCGAGATATCCCCACGACCGATTAGGGCCTCGGTGTATAGCTTGCGGACGCTGCGCTTGGCGTCGATCAGCTTGTACATCAACGGCTGCGTCATCGACGGGTCGTCGCCCTCGTTGTGCCCGCGGCGGCGGTAACACACCATGTCGATGACGACATCCTTGTTGAACTCCTGGCGGAATTCGTAGGCCAGCTCGGCCACCCGCACGCAGGCCTCGGGGTCATCGCCATTGACGTGGAAGATCGGCGCCTGCACCATCTTCGCGACATCAGTGCAATACATCGAGGAGCGTGAGCTGCTCGGCGCGGTCGTGAAGCCAACCTGGTTATTGATGACGACGTGCACCGTGCCGCCCGTGCGGTAGCCACGCAATTGCGAGAGGTTCAGCGTCTCCGCGACGACGCCCTGGCCGGCGAAGGCCGCGTCACCGTGAAGCAGCACCGGCAGGACGGTGAAGTCTTCGCCGCCGAGATTGATCCGGTCCTGCTTGGCGCGCGCGATGCCCTCCAGGACCGGGTTGACGGCTTCAAGGTGTGAGGGGTTGGCGGCGAGGTAGACCTTGGTCGTCGCGCCGCTATCGGCGGTGAAGACCCCCTCGGTGCCGAGGTGGTATTTCACATCGCCGGATCCCTGGACCGACTTCGGGTCGCTCTTGCCCTCGAACTCCCGGAAGATCTGGCCGGGCGACTTGCCGGCGATATTGGCCAGCACATTCAGGCGCCCGCGGTGCGGCATACCGATGCACACCTCGTCCAGCCCGTCCTGAGCGGCGCGGGACAAAACCCGGTCCAGCAGGGCGATGACCGACTCGCCACCTTCGAGGGAGAAGCGCTTCTGCCCGACGAACTTGGTCTGCAGGAAGGTCTCGAAGGCCTCCGCCGCGTTGAGGCGGCGCAGGATCCGCAACTGCTCGTCGCGGGAGGTCTTGGCATAGCCGACCTCGACCTTGCGCTGGATCCACTTGCGTTGCTCGGGGTCGGTGATGTGCATGTATTCGACGCCGATGCTGCGGCAGTATGAATCGCGCAGGATGCCGAGGATTTTGCGCAGCGGCAGGAAGGGCTCGCCGCCGAAGCCGCCGGTGGCGAAGTGCCGGTCCAGATCCCACAAGGTCAGGCCGTGGTTGGTGACATCGAGGTCGGGGTGGCGGCGCTGGCGGTATTCCAGCGGATCGGTGTCGGCCATCAGGTGACCCCGGACGCGATAGGAGTGGATCAACTCCTGGACCCGGGCGACCTTGTTGATGTCGTCGTCATGCGAAGCGTCGATGTCCTGGACCCAGCGAACCGGCTCATAGGGGATACGCAGCGACTCGAAGATCTCGTCGTAGAAGCCGTCCTGGCCGAGCAGCAGGCCGTGGATGGTCCGCAGCATGTCCCCGGACTGGGCGCCCTGGATGATGCGGTGGTCATAGGTGCTGGTCAGGGTGAGGATCTTGCTGACGCCATTGCGGTTGAGCACGGTGGTGCTCGCGCCCTGCCATTCGGCGGGGTACTCCAGCGCTCCGACGCCGATGATCGTGCCCTGCCCCTGCATCAGGCGCGGCACCGAGTGCACGGTGCCGATGGTGCCGGGATTGGTGAGGGAGACGGTCGTGCCCTGGAAGTCCTCGACGGTCAGCTTGCCACCGCGGGCCTTCTTGATGATCTCTTCGTATGCCGTCCAGAAGCGGCTGAAGTCCATGGTCTCGGCGGCCTTGATCGACGGCACGAGCAACTGGCGGGTGCCATCGGCCTTGGCCAAGTCGATCGCGATGCCGAGATTGACATGCGCGGGCACCGACAGGGCCGGCTTGCCGTCGACCTCGGCATAGCTGTTGTTCATCTCCGGCATCGCGGCCATCGCCTTGACCAGCGCGAACCCGATGATGTGAGTGAAGGAGACCTTGCCGCCGCGGGTGCGGCGCAGGTGGTTGTTGATGACGACGCGGTTGTCCATCAGCAGCTTGGCCGGGACGCTGCGCACGCTGGTGGCGGTGGGGATGGCGAGCGAGCTCTCCATATTCGCCACCACCCGGGCGCTGGCGCCGCGGATCGGGGAGACGGTCGGCTCGTTGGTCGCCGACGCCGGCGTCGAGCGGGCGGCATCGCGCGGGGTCGCGCCGGCCGCGGTCGGCTTCGGGCGCTCGGGCGCGCGAGGCTCGGTCTTGGCTGCCGGCGGGTCGGCTGGCACCGGGGCCTGACCGCTCGTGGCGGGCTGGTCGGGCCCGGATTCCGCCGCCGAACCCACCGGGCCGGAATCTGCCGGGGCGACCTGCGGCGTATGCGCAGGCGCCGCAGGGGCGGGACTTGCGGCCCGTGCCGGCACCGGGGCTGCCGGTGCGGAGGCGCCATTGGCGCCATTTCCCGACACCTCGCCCGCCGGCTTGTAGGTCGCGAAGAAGTCCCACCACGCTCGGTCTACCGAGTTGCGGTCCTTCAAGTAGCTCTCGTACAGCTCATCCACGAGCCACTCGTTCGGGCCGAAGGCCTCGATGGGATTCGCGGGAGTCGGGGAGTCAGCCACGGCCGAACGCCTCTTTCACATCGTCATCGGTGACGTACACATCTGAACCCGGCCAAGCCTACCCCGGGAGCCCACCGCTCCGACCGCTCGTCCGGACCCCGGGAGCCTGCCGGGTCCAGGGGTATGACGACCGGTCAGGTGACGTCGCGGCGGGTCGTCAGCCAGGCTCCGAGAACCGAGAGGACGGCGGCATACACCACCAGCACCAAGCCGGCCTGCCACCAGTGATCCCAATACTGCGCCTGGATTTTCGGGTCAATGGCCTGGCCCTCGAGGGGATTGCTGGTGATGACCATCTGGCCGGTCAGATTCCCCGGGATCCACTTCATCGCGGAGTACCACTCTTTGACCTGGAAGATGATGTTCAGGGCAATCTGGACCACGAAGGTCACGCCAACCGCGATCAGAACGGCCGCGATCTGGTTGCGGATGAGCATGCCGATCCCAAAGCCGAGCAACATCCAGATCGCGAAGGCCAGGATGCCGATGCCGAGGGACTTCCAGATCTCCGGCTCGCCCAGCAGCGTCGGTTGATTCTTGACGAATTTCACGATCGAGGCGCCGCCGGCGATGCTCGCGGCCGCGTGCAGCACGGCATACAGCGCACCCGTGACCACAACCGCCACGACCTTCGAGATCAGGACCACCCAGCGGTTGGGGGTGGAGAGGAAGGTCGCGGAAATCGTCTTGTGGCGGTACTCGCTGGTGATCAGCAGCACGCCGAGCGCCAGCGGGAACAGGGTCGTCATGGTTTGGACGAGCCCGGCGTTATAGATCAATTGGGCGGTGCCGATCGACATCTGCGCGAACGGATTGCCCTGACCCTCGCCGGCGTCCATATCGGCGTTGCCGAGCAGGGCGGCAAAGCCCATCGAAATCAGGGCGGCCAGAGCGGCCATCCCCAGACCCATCCCCCACCACAGCCGGGTGGTGAAGACCTTGCGGATTTCGGAGCGGATCGCACCGATCATGCTTCGTTCCCTCCCTCGCGACCGGCGATCAGATCGCGGTCTTGCGGGGCGGCGGCATCGGCGCCCAAGTTGCGGTTTTGGCCCTCGGTCAGGGCGAAGAACATGCCTTCCAGGTCGCTGACCCGGGGTTGGAGAAGCCAGATCGGCAGGCCGACGCGCATCGCGACATCCCCGATCAGGCGCAAATCGTCGGTCTCGACGATCAACCGGCCTTCGCTCGCGGGGGTGCTCGTCACATCGGCGATGCGAAGCGCGCCGGCGAGTTTGGCGGGATCAGAGGTGTGCACTTCGGCGCTCGCCGGGCCGTGCAGGCTCGCCATCGTGCCGGCCCGCACCAAACGGCCGTTGGAGATGATGACGACATCGTCGACGGTCTGCTCTACCTCTTGCAGCATGTGGCTGGACACGAGGATCGTGCGGCCCTCGGCCGCCAGGTGACGCAGGAAGCCACGCAGCCACCGGATGCCCTCGGGGTCCAGGCCATTGGCCGGCTCGTCGAGGACAAGCACTTGAGGGTCACCGAGCAGGGCGGCGGCGAGGCCGAGGCGCTGCCGCATACCCATGGAATAGCCGCCGGCTCGCTTCCGGGCGGCCGCAGGGATGCCGACGAGCTCCAGGAGTTCATCGACCCGCTTGTCGGAGACGCCCGCCGTCGCGGCGAGGACGCGCAGGTGGTCGCGGCCGGTGCGGCCCGGGTGGAAGCTGGTTGCTTCGAGCGCCGAGCCGACGGTGCGCAGGGGTTGCGGGATGGCGCCATATTCCTGGCCGCCGATCGTGGCGCGGCCGGCGCTCGGACGGATCAGGCCGAGGACCATGCGCAAGGTCGTCGTCTTGCCGGCGCCATTGGGGCCGAGGAAGCCGGTGACCCGCCCGGGCTCGACATGGAAGCTCAGGTTGTCGACGGCCACGAAGTCGCCGAAGCGTTTGGTCAGCCCCTCGATCTCGATCGCGGTGGCAGTGCTGGTCATTCATCCCCCCAGGGACGGTTCGGTGCGATGTGCGCGGCCAGTCAATCACGTTCGTCCGACTATCATCGACGCCACTATGGTGCCCTGGCTGCTGCTGCTCGGCGCGATCGCCCTCACGGCCGGGACCGCACTCTTCGTCGCCACCGAGTTCTCCCTTGTCGCTCTCGACCGGCCCACGGTCCAGCGGGCCGTCGAGCAGGGGGACCGCAAGGCCGAGACTGTCTTGGCCTCGCTGCGGGGCCTGTCGACCCAGCTATCCGCGGCCCAGGTCGGCATCACGCTGACCACGCTGGTGCTCGGTTTCATCGCGGAACCGTCGATCGCCACCTTGATCCGGCCGGGCATCGACGCACTCGGAGTGCCAACGTCCGCGGGCGGCTCCGTGAGCAGTGCGGTGGCCCTGGTCATCGCCACGCTCTTTTCGATGATTTTCGGCGAGTTGGTGCCGCAATTCCTCGGCATCAGCGCCCCGCTGCGCGTGGGCAAGAAGGTCGCTGGGCCCACCCGGATCTTCGCTGTTGCGGCCAAGCCCCTCATCGCCGTCCTCAACGGCTCGGCCAACGCCTTCCTGCGCTTGGTCGGCGTCGAGCCACAGGAGGAGTTGTCCGCCGCGCGCACCCCGCAGGAGTTGGCCTCACTCGTGGGCCGGTCGGTCGCGGCCGGAACCCTTGACGAAGGCACTGGGCGGCTGGTGACGGCCTCATTGCGGTTCGGGGAGCAGACGGCCGCCGATGTCATGACGCCGCGCGGCCGAGCCAACAGCATCGAACGCACGGCGAGCGCCGCCGAGGTCGTGGCGCTGGCCCGCGATACCGGACACTCACGTTTCCCGGTGACGGCCCTGGACTGGGATGACATCGACGGGGTAGTGCACGTCAAGTCCGCCATCGCCGTGCCCCGCGAGCGGCGGGGGTCGGTCCCGGTGTCGGCGCTGATGGTCGATCCGGTGGTTGTTCCGGAGACCCTGCGCCTGGATCCGTTGCTGGATCAGCTGCGCGCCAGCGGCCTGCAGTTCGCCGTGGTGGTGGATGAGTATGGCGGGACCTCCGGCGTCGTCACCCTTGAGGATGTCGTCGAGGAGATCGTCGGCGATGTCGGTGACGAGCACGACCGCTCCGAGACCACGGGGCGCCGGGCCATTGACGGGACATGGATCGTCCCCGGGCTGTGGCGCCCGGACGAGGTGCGCTCCCGGGTGGGGGCCCCGATGCCGGACGGTCCGGCATACGAAACCGTCGGTGGCTTTGTCATGGCGGCCCTGGGTCGCGTCCCGCAGGTCGGCGAGCGCGTCGACCTGCCGGGCTGGCAGATCGTCGTCGTCGACATGGATGGGCGGCGCGTCGACCGGCTGCGGATGGTCCCGCTGCCGCCGGAGGGCGCCGACAACAGCCTGCGGCCCGACGAGGGGGAGCAGGTATGAGCCCCGCGATCTGGCTGACAATCCTCTTGTTGTTGCTCAATGCCTTCTTCGTCGGCGCCGAGTTTGCCGCGATGGCGGCTCGGCGCAGCCAACTCGAGCCGTTGGCCGAAGGTGGGAGCCGGGCGGCTCGAATCTGCCTGGATGCCTCCGAGCAGATGGGCAGCCTGCTGGCGTGCGCCCAACTCGGCATCACGGTCTGCTCGGTGCTGCTCGGTGCCATCTCGGAGGCGGCGCTGCATCACGCGCTGGAGGCGCCGCTCACCTCGCTCGGCGTGCCGGAGGCCGTGGTCAGCGGTCTGGCGCTCGGGCTGGCGCTGCTCATCGTCGTGTATCTGCACGTCGTGGTCGGCGAGATGATTCCTAAGAATCTGTCGATCTCCTCGCCCGAACGCGCGGCCTTGGTGCTCGTGCCGCCGCTGTATTGGGTGACCCGGGTGCTGCGGCCCTTCATTCACGTCATGGAATCGATCGCCAAGGCCATCGTGCGCCGGCTCGGGATCGAACCCAAGGACGAAGTGACCAGCGCCTTCACCGCCGAGGAGGTGCACCACATCGTCGAGGAATCCCACCGCGAGGGCCTGGTCGAGGAGGACCAATTCGACCTGCTCGGCGCCGCGCTGGAGTTCAGCGACAAGTCGGCCCGCGATGTGGGGGTCCCGGTCGATGCCCTGGTTACCCTGCCCGAGGCCGCCACGCCGGCGCAGGTTGAGCGGCTGGTGGCCAAGACCGGCTTCTCCCGCTTTCCTACTCTCGATGCGGCGGGGGAGATCTCCGGCTATCTGCATCTGAAGGATGTGCTGTATGCCGGGGAGGCCGACTATGACCTGCCCGTCCCGACCAAGCGGCACCGCCGCCTCGCCACGGTGCGTCCCGAGGACGAGGTCGAGGATGTGCTGGCGACCATGCAGCAGACCGGCTCGCACTTGGCCCGCGTCGTCGACCCGGACGGCCATACCCAGAGCGTGGTCTTCCTTGAAGACGTCCTCGAAGAGCTCGTCGGCGAGGTCCTCGACGCGTCCCAGCGCTCCTGAGGGGTCTCTAAGCAGGGGGCGTCGATAGTCGTGCGTTGCGAGGAGTGAGGTCCGCCTCACATCGTTGATACAGCCAAAAAACGATGACCCGACTATTCAACCCTGGCCTATCCAAGTGTTGTCGTCGCACGAAATCCGAGCTATTTCGCGGGAGATCGATGATATCCAGTTAGGGATGCCTATCCCTTAGCTTTCATTGTTGCTCACGCGACGCACTTCCAGACTTGACCTGGCGCCTTTGCTCTTTCAACCTCTTCCGGTGCTTGATCGTCTTTCTCAAACCATCGCGAGCAAGAAAGCTATCCATCCGAGCCTCTCGGCGCCCCACTATTTCGGTTGTGGGCTGAGGGTCCGTAAGCCCATCCAAAACCCAAGACCCCATTTCGGTCGGGGGTCGATCCTTGACCTTAGCCACTATTCTTTCGACCCTATCCATGATGTCATACTGATCATCCCTTCTTTAGCGATTATTACAATAGGACAGTTGAAATTCAATACTTATCTTAGTCGTATTCAGAAGCGGTCTCACCTCGCGCAAGCATGGCGGAGTAAGCAGACGACCTTCGCCACCAAGAAATGGCGAGGAGGAACGAAGTGATACATGATATTCCCAACATTACGGCCCACGCACCGGCAGCACCAAGAAGGGCGATCTGCGGATCCCACGACTTCGGCCAGCCGATAGAACCGAGAACGGAGATTGCGGCAGTTAACGACACAACAAAGGTGACAAGACTACCAAGTCGAGCACTCATTACCCCACCCACTGCACTTTCTTCTCGTTTCAATCCAATCCAAGAAGACGCGGCTACGGGAAGCGCCAGGAGAAGCGCCATGATGTCGCCGCGCAATTGCCCGTGGGAGGACGAAAGTGCTCGACCAGCTGCAAGAATTAATAGGGTACTCGAGAATGAACTTACTGCTGCTTCGCCGACTGACCCCGGTGGTCGTTCAAAGAATGAGACAACTATGTGCATTCGATCTCTTCGTAGCGCCTTAGTTGCGCCCCGCACGTATAGGTGGGCATACCGTTGCCCTCGTCGACGCCGACGTCGATGATATCTGGCGTGAAGCTTCTCTGTAAAGTCTACTTGGGTGAACTTCGGACTCTCATCCGCCTGGTTGGGCATCTGTCGAAGGCCAACCAATTCTTGGCGAGCCAGATAGGTGCCCTTCGGTCCCATGAATTCTAGGTGGTAGCTCGCACACCTACTTGCGTTCATTATGTTCACTTCGTACGTGGCTGGACGTACGCCTAGGAGGGCCCGCGCGCGAGCAAGAGCTGAACCAGCGGAGAATGCGCGGGAGCGATGAAAATCGTTTATGCGTCGATACTCTACAGTGAGCGTTGATTGCAGCTCAACCGAGTTTGCACGAAGGGCTGCGAATTGACAGTAATTCGTTGTCAGAAGATCAACCATATACAGGATGGTATCGGAATAGGCAGTATCTCCCATGTCGCGGCGCATTTCAGCAATTACATTTCCTAGCTCAAGCTCTTCACGGGAAGTACGAGGGGAGCGTTGTGAGATCAGTCGGTATACGCGGTCCTCGTATTTGAGGCGGTACTGCTTCCCGTCGAGGTCTGTTCCTTCTTTGATCAATATACGAATGGCTCCGAGCACGAAGGCGACTCCTTCGGCATACGGAATGATCGGAACGCTTGCTCCGGAGGAGTCCCTCACTTGCAGATCGTCGAGAAGCCGTCCCTTTCGAGAAACATGCACAGGGAAGTACACGTCGCCCTGCCCGGTCGGGAGGGGGCCAATGGTTAGTTCCGTCCGAACCAGAAGTGCGCGGGTTTGTGGAGTGACATACTCGCGTATTCTTGGAATCAATTCTCGAGGCGCCGACAAAGCAGTAGCGAGCATTACTGCTTCGTCAATCTTTGGTCGTGAACGGATGCGCGGTGCGCGATAAGTTCCTACATTGGATGAAAGGGGCGCTCTTTCGTACCGTTGCCATCTGTGAAGCCCGAGTTCAGCGCGTGACATCCACGGCGTGACCATGAAGCTGGCAGCACCAAAGAGCAGTAGTGCAATGGTGCACCTGTCGAATCCCATCGTTGCTGCCCGAGCGACGCCTAGAGACAGCAAGACGACCCCGATAGTCATGAGCAATCCGTGGACAACGCGTCCGAGTCCACCCTCAAGGGGGCTGAGAAGCCGATAGCGCAGCCGAGACGAACGTCGCCTCGGTTTGAACGACGTGCCCTTTCGCGACTTACTGGTTTGTGGGAAGGCCAAGACCCTCATCCATCCACCGCAGTTGGCTTGACATGCAGGATCATGTCGGGTCGGCTGGCGCACGCGGCCACTGACGTCGTCACCGTGCTGCACCAGAATCCGCGCCAAGGAGCCTCAACGAAGTTCCACGTCGCCGAACAGTGCTCTCGCTATACCCACGCCGCCGCAACAGCGCGTAGTACTGCTTCTGGTCCCGCTTCGTGAGCGCCATCACATCCTTGTCCCTCGCTACCGCCCACTCGAACCAGTCCTGCAGATCCGCCCAGTAAGCCCGGGCCGTGTTGTAGCCGTAGCCGAGTAGGAGCTCTTCGCGAAGGTCGAAGAATCGCTGCCAGTGCTCGGGGATGTCGTCGGGGTAGGTCGGCGCGAACTCCATGCTGTTCTCGGGGTAGCGGAGAGCACTTGGGACCATGGACAGACACTAGTCCTGCAAGGGCTCACGGAACACCCCTGTCGTTGCCATGGGGTGGAGCGCGTGCAGCCGTCGTGCTATCACGCTTATGCTTTCATCCCTCTGACCTGCGGCTTTAGCCCGGATCGTTCACGGCTGATCGGCGCGTCTGGGGCTTGAACGTACGGAAGTGCCTGTCCTGCAGGGGAAACTTGGACTTGTCGATGGTCTGAGGTTCCCGAGTGGAAGGCACTCCGTAGGTGAAACAGCGTGGTCGAAGGGCTTGTCCGGGTCCGCCGACGGGGTCGGCGTGGTGGCCCACGCGGGCAGTATCGCGATGCGGCTGCTGGCTGACCGGACCGGTCTGACCGAGCAGTTGTCGGTGGCGATGACTCGCCGCGGGTTCACTCCCAGGCATGACCGTGCTCGGGTGCTGGTTGACGTGGCGGTGCTGCTCGCCGACGGGGGTGAGGCCATTGCTGATATGCACGTGCTGCGGCATCAACGGGAGGTGTTGGGTC
This sequence comes from Nostocoides veronense, assembly GCF_039531185.1. Taxonomy (NCBI): domain Bacteria; kingdom Bacillati; phylum Actinomycetota; class Actinomycetes; order Micrococcales; family Intrasporangiaceae; genus Nostocoides; species Nostocoides veronense. The sequence goes on along the minus strand of NZ_BAAAPO010000042.1, from coordinate 227,223 downwards.
CGGTGGCGTCGCCGCCGACGGTGTGGCGCATGCTGGACGATGTCACGGCGGGCCGGCGCCGCAAGATCGCTGCCGCTCGGGCTCGGGTCCGCCGGCGGGTGTGGGGGCAGTTCCCTGACGGGGTCCCGGCCTCGGCGGTGGCTGGGGCCGACCTGGGTACGGTCGTGGTCCTGGATGTCGACGCGACGGTCGTGGTCACGCACAGTGAGAAGGAAGAGGCGTCGGCCACGTTCAAGCGGACGTTCGGGTGCCACCCGATCGGGGTGTGGTGTGACAACACCGGTGAGTTCCTCGCGGCGATGTTACGGCCGGGGAAGCCGGCTCGAACACGTCCGCGGACCACGTCGAGATCCTGTCCGAGGCGATCGCCCAGGTCCCCGCCGCCTACCGCAAGACGCTGTTGATCCGCTCCGACGGCGCCGGCGCCTCCCACGGGCTGTTGGACTGGCTCACCAGTCAAGGCCAGGTCCGCGGCCGATCCGTGGAGTACAGCGTGGGGTTCGCGGTCACCGAGACGATCCGCGACGCGATCCGGCTCGTACCCAAGACGGTGTGGACCCCGGCCCTCGATGCCGACGGTGGGATCCGTGATGGCGGTGATGTGGCCGAGCTGACCGGGCTGCTCGACCTGTCCCGATGGCCGGAGGGGATGCGGGTCATCATCCGCCGCGAACGCCCCCACCCTGGCGCTCAACTCTCGCTGTTCGAAGAGCACGACGGATGGCGCTACCAAGCCTTCGTCACCAACACCGGCGCCGGGCAGCTAGCTTTCCTGGAGGCCCGGCACCGCGCCCACGCTCGCGTCGAAGACCGCATCCGGAACGCCAAAGACACCGGCCTGAGACGGTTCCCATCCCGTGAGTTCGCGATCAACCAGGCCTGGCTCACCCTCGTCCAGGTCGCGGCCGACCTGACCGCCTGGACCCGCCTGCTCGCCCTCACCGGCGACGCCGCCCATTCTCGCGTCGTGTGAACCAAAAGCACTGCGCTACCGGCTCCTGCACGTGCCCGCCCGCCCCGTCCGAGGGCAGCGTCAACGACAGCTGAGAATTCCGGAAACGTGGCCCTGGGCGACCGCGATCGTCGCCGTGTTCGCGAGTATCGCGGCGGTCCCCCAACCAGCCTGACCAGTCCCGTCCGCACATCGAGATCACCACCGGAGAACCGCAGCCCGGCAGCGCCAGCCGGTCCGTCGTCACGCCCGAAACCGCCGCCAAGCACCCGATCACCCCAACCCCTAACACTCACCCGACCCCGGCGCCCTCATGAAAGACCGGGGCTCAATACAGAGGAGCCCGGCTCGGCAGCGCTTCACCCTGCTCCATGAGTTCAAGCACATCATCGACCACGGCGCCTGCGACCGGCTCTACCGCGACGTCACCCGGCGGGGCGTCACCCTGACCGCCCGCCAGCAAGCCGAAACAGCCGCCGACATGTCGCCGGCTGCGCCCTCGTCCCCAAGCGCGAACTGAAACGCGCCTGGACCCGTGGTATCCAACGCACCGACGACCTGGCAGCTCACTTCGGCGTTAGCCAACAAGCCATCGAAGTCCGCCTCGACCAAACCGGCCTGTCCCGCGAGGTCGACCCCGAGCTAGAGATGCAGGCTGAAACCCAAGGTGGCCGCTGCGCCCGCCCCATCTCGACACCTACTTGGCAGCCCCAACGCTTCCGCTTCGCCCAAGACCGCTATCCGAGAAGGAGTTTCGTGTGAGCCTACAAGCAGTCGCCCCGCTGGCAACCGTCACGGCCGTCAGCCATCTGCGCGTCAGCACCAAGGAGCAAGCAGAACGAGATGGCGACCCAGAGGGCTACTCCATCCCTGCTCAGCGAGCTGCAAACAGCCGCAAAGCCCACAGCCTCGGCGCCGTCATCGTCGATGAGTTTGTCGACCGCGGCGAATCGGCAAGGAGCGCCGACCGTGAACAGCTCCAGCGGATGCTGGCTTACATCCAGGACAAGCCTGTCAAGTACGTCATCGTCCACAAGGTCGACCGACTAGCCAGGAACCGGATTGACGACGTCGAAATCTCCCTGGCGCTGAAGAACGCCGGGGTCACCCTTGTCTCCGCCAGCGAGAATATCGACGAAACCCCGAGCGGCATCCTGCTGCACGGCATCATGAGCTCCATTGCCGAGTTCTACTCGCGCAACCTGGCGACTGAGGTCGTCAAAGGCATGAGTCAGAAAGCCAAGACCGGCGGCACCCCCGGCAGAGCCCCCATCGGCTACCGCAACGTCATGCAGAACAACGACTCTGGCAAACCCGTGCGCACCGTCGCGCTCGATCCGACCCGAGCGCCGCTCATCGCCTGGGCGTTCGAGGCCTACGCCACGGGGGAGTGGACCCTGCTTAAGCTGGCCACTGAGTTGGAAGCGCGTGGTCTCACGACCGTTCCGACTGCCAAGGCCCCGGCGAAAGCCGTGAGGCGGACGCAACTGCATGCCATCTTGAGCAATCCGTATTACAAGGGCGTGGTCACCTACCGAGGCGTCCAATACCCCAATGGGCGGCACGACAAGCTAGTCGATGCCACTACCTGGGCGCGGGTCCAAGACGTCCTGGCCAGCCATCGCCACGGCGAAAAGGAGCGTGAACACCCGCACTACCTACGTGGGAGCATCTTTTGCGGCCACTGTGCCTCCCGCTTCATCGTGACCATCGCCCGGCCACGACCAGGCCAGGAGTACCCCTACTTCGTCTGCATTGGACGACACCAGAAGACCACCAGCTGCGAACGGCGGGCTGCGCCCATATCCCTGGTTGAAGAACTGGTCGAAGTCGAGTACGCCCGCATCCGCCTGGCGCCCGAGCAACGCCAGGCCATCCAGTCGGCCGTCGAGGACTACCTCGACCGCCGTCGCGACGACAGCGAGCAAAAAGTGCGCAGCTTGACTCGGCAACGCCAACGATTGCTTGATGAGCGAGGCAAGTTGCTCCAGGCCCACTACTCCGACGCCATACCGCTCGACCTGCTGAAGAGGAACAAGACCGGATCGGGCGCCAACGCGACCAGATCGAGGGACGACTCGCAGCCCAAGCCACAACGACCACCATCCAGAAGGAAACCCTGACCCGGGCGCTCGACCTGCTCGAAAACTGCGCGCAGCTTTACGAGCACGCCAGCGATGCCGACCGGCGCATCCTCAACCAAGCCATCTTCACTCGGATCTGGGTCTACGACGAGACTGTTACCGGCGAACTCGATGACCTGCTCGCCATGCTGACCCACCCAGACCTCATGGTCCTGCTCGGCGCCGAAGCGGCCCTAACAGGCACAGTCCTATGTCAGGCTCCAGACCAAGGCCCCCATGCCGGCACGTCCCCGCTCAGGGCGGCGCTGGCGGCCGCCCAGGGCCCCCAAGAGCCCGGGGAAGAGCGCAAACCTCCGTTCTTTGGGAACGGAGGTTTGAAAGAGTTCGGTTTGGTGCCCCCGGCAGGATTCGAACCTGCGCTCCCGCCTCCGGAGGGCGGTGCTCTATCCCCTGAGCTACGGGGGCCAAGATGGCTTGGCGCCGGGGAGTGAGGCTATCAGCCGGATGCCAGGCGGCGTGAATCGGCTGGAATGGTGGCGCGAGCCTGCCGCCCACCTTCGTAGAATCGCCCGGTGACCCCCGAGCAACTGGCTGCCGCGATCCGCGCTGCCCTCACCGAACTCGTCGCCGCCGGCGAGCTCGCGGTCGAGGTGCCCGACGATCTGCGGGTCGAGCGCCCCCGCCAGGCCGGGCACGGGGACTGGTCCAGCAATGTCGCGATGCAACTGGCCAAGAAGGCCGGTATGCCGCCGCGCGAGGTCGCGGCCAAGCTCGCCGCGAAGCTGGAAGCCGTCGACGGCATCGCCGCCGTCGAGGTCGCCGGCCCCGGCTTCCTGAATCTCACCCTCGACGCGGCGAGCGCCGGGGAACTCGCGCGGACCATCGTGGGGGCGGGCACGGCATACGGCCGCGGCCGCAGCGAGGCGGGGCGCGTCGTCAACCTCGAATACATTTCGGCCAACCCCACGGGCCCGCTCCACATCGGGCATACCCGATGGGCGGCCCTCGGCGATGCCATGGTGCGGCTGCTGCGCGCCGCGGGCGCGCAGGTCGCGGCGGAGTATTACATCAATGACGCCGGCGGCCAGGTGGTCAAGCTCGGCGGCTCGGTGCTGGCCAAGCTGCGCGGCGAGCCCGCGCCGGAGGGCGGCTACGACGGGGAGTATGTCGAGGCGCTCGCCGAGGCGGTCCGCGCCGCGCACCCGGACATCCTCGACCTGCCAGCCGACGAGGCCCTTAATGCCGCCTGGGATGTCGCCTATCCGATCCAGCTCGCGCAGATCCAGGACACCCTCGAGCGCTTTCACGTCGTCTTCGATGTGTGGTTCTCCGAGCGCGCCCTGCATGACGCGGGCGCGGTCGAGCAGGCCGTCACGCGCCTGCGCGAGCAGGGCCACGTCTTCGACAGCGAGGGCGCAATCTGGCTGCGCACTACCGCTTTCGGCGATGACAAGGATCGCGTGCTGATCCGCGCCAATGGCGTGCCGACCTATTTCGCCGCCGACGCCGCCTATTACCTGTCCAAGAAGGACCGCGGCTTCGACCAGAAGATCTACCTCCTCGGCGCCGACCACCACGGCTATATCAACCGGCTCAAGGCCATCGCCGCGTGCGCCGGCGACGACCCCGAGCACAACATCGAGGTCAAGATCGGCCAGCTCGTGAGCATCGCTGGCGAGCGGATGGGCAAGCGCCGCGGCAACGCCCTCTATATGGACGAGTTGATCGAGTGGATCGGCAGCGACGCCCTGCGCTATTCGCTCGCCCGCTATCCCGCGGACAGCCCACTGTCCCTGGACGGCGAGGAGCTGCGCCGCCAGACAAATGACAACCCGGTCTTCTACGTCCAGTACGCCCACGCCCGCACCTCCAATGTCGCGCGGCTGGCCGCCGAAGACGGCGTCCGCACCGAGGACGGATTCGACCCCTCGCTGCTGTCCGATCCGACTGAAGCCGCCCTGCTGGCGATCCTCGGCGACTATCCCCGAGTCGTCGCGCAGGCCGCCTCGCTCCTTGAGCCGCACCGTGTCGCACGCTACCTGGAGAACCTCGCCGCCCACTTCCACAAGTGGTACGACACCTGCCGGGTGCGTCCGATGAATGCCGACGAGCCGGTCACCGACCTGCACCGCACCCGCCTGTGGCTCAACGACGCCACGCGCGTCGTGCTCGCGAATGGCCTTGAACTGCTTGGCGTTTCAGCGCCCGAGCGGATGTAACCCATGCGCGCGCATGAGGCTGGTGTCCTCCACGCCGATGGCTATGGCGGGCCGCCGATCTACCTGCCGTTTCCCGATGACGTCATGGCGCTCACGCCGGCCATCTGGAGCCAGTCGGTGCGCCGCCGCGACGACGGCGCCCTGGAAGCCGGTGGGGTCGACGTCCGCGAGTTGGCCGCCGAGCACGGCACCGCGGCATACGTCCTGGACGAGGACGACTTCCGGACCCGCGCCCGCGCCTTTCGCGACGAATATGCCGCGGCCTTCGATCGTCTCTGCGGCGGCGCCGACGTCTACTACGCCGGCAAGGCCTTCCTGTGCGCCGCCGTCGCCCGCTGGGTGATGGAGGAGGGGCTGAGCCTCGACGTGTGCACCGGCGGCGAACTCGCCGTCGCCCAACGCGTCGGCTTCCCCGGCGAGCGAATCGGCTTCCACGGCAACAACAAGACGGTCGCCGAGCTGCGTCAGGCACTCACTTACGGGGTCGGCCGAATCGTCGTGGACTCGTATGACGAGATCGACCGCATCGTCGCCCTCGCCCGCGAACTCGGGGTCGTCGCCCCGGTCATGCTGCGCGTCACCGTCGGCGTCGAAGCGCACACACACGAGTTCATCGCGACCGGACACGAGGACCAGAAGTTCGGCTTCTCGCTCGGCGGCGAGGTCGCGTTCAACGCCGCCCGAGAGATCCTGTCGCACCCCGCCGAGCTGCATTTCCTCGGCCTGCACAGCCACATCGGCAGCCAGATCTTCGACACCTCCGGCTTCGAGATGGCGGCCCAACGCCTGGTCAAGCTGCACCAACGGATCCGCGACGAATTGGGTTATGCCGCACCGGAAATCGACCTCGGTGGCGGCTACGGCATCGCCTACACCAGCCAGCACACCCCGCTTTCCGCGGCCGTGCTCGCCGACGAGATGGCGCATATCGTCGAGCACGCCTTCAAGGCCGTCGGTGATGGCTCGCTGGACGGAATACCCAAGGTCAGTATCGAGCCCGGGCGCGCGATCGTCGGCCCGGCCATGTTCACCCTCTATGAAGTCGGCACCGTCAAGCCGGTCGTCATCGGTGACGGCCAGATCCGCACCTATGTCAGCATCGACGGCGGCATGAGCGACAACGCGCGCCCCGCGCTCTATGACGCTGACTTCTCCGTCACCCTCGCCAGCCGCAGTTCCAGTGAGGCGCCCATCGTCGTCCGTGTTGTAGGCCGCCACTGCGAGGCCGGTGACATCGTCGTCCAAGACGAGTGGCTGCCCGCGGACATCCGTCCCGGCGATCTCGTGGCCGTCCCCGGCACCGGCGCCTACTGCCGCGCGCTGTCGAGCCAGTACAACCACACGCCGCGCCCGCCGGTCATCTCGGTGAAGGGCGGCACCTCGCGCGTGCTGATCCGGCGCGAAACCATCGACGACCTACTAGCCCTGGACCTGGGGTGAGCCATATGTCAAAGACCAACGGCGAGAAGCGCATTCGCGTCGCCCTTCTCGGCTGCGGCGTCGTCGGCTCCGCTGTCGCGCGGATGCTGATCGAGAGTGCCGACGACCTTCGCTCACGGATCGGGGCACCCGTCGAACTCGTCGGCATCGCCGTGCGCCGGCTCGCCAAGGACCGCACCGACCTGCCGGTTCCGGCCGACCTCTTCACGACGGACGCCGCCGAACTGGTCACTCGTGCCGACATCGTCGTCGAAGTGATCGGCGGCATCGAACCCGCGCGCAGCCTCCTGCTGTCCGCGATGAAGCATGGCGCCTCGGTCGTGACCGCCAACAAGGCGCTCCTCGCCGAGGATGGGCCGACGCTGTATGCCGCGGCCGATGCGGCCGGTGTGGACCTCTACTTCGAGGCCGCAGTCGCCGGCGCGATTCCGATCCTGCGTCCGATGCGCGAGTCCCTCGCCGGGGACGACGTGCGCAAGGTGCTCGGAATCGTCAATGGCACAACAAATTTCGTGCTCGACAAGATGGACACCACGGGCGCCGGCTTCGAGGAGACGGTCGCCCAGGCCCAGGCGCTGGGGTATGCCGAGGCGGACCCCACCGCTGATGTGGAGGGCTTCGATGCCGCCGCCAAGGCCGCCCTCCTCGCGTCCCTCGCCTTCCACACTCGGGTCACGGGAGCCGACGTCTTCCGCGAGGGCATCTCGGACGTCACTGCCGCCGATATCGCAGCGGCCAAAGCCATGGACTGCGTCGTCAAATTGCTCGCCATCTGCGAGCGGACGACCGGCGCCGACGGGATCGAGGGCGTCAGCGTCCGCGTCCACCCGGCGATGATCCCGCGGACCCATCCGCTCGCCTCCGTCCGAGATGCCTACAACGCCGTCTTCGTCGAGGCCCGCGCCGCAGGTCAGTTGATGTTCTACGGCCGCGGTGCGGGCGGTGACCCGACCGCCTCTGCCGTCCTCGGTGACCTCGTGGCCATTGCCCGCCACCAGGTCGCGGGCGGTCGGGGGCCCGGCGAATCGGCATACGCGGACTTGCCCATCCTCGATGTCGGCCAGTCGCTGACCCGCTATCACCTCAGCCTCGATGTCGAGGACCGGCCGGGCGTCCTCGCTCAGGTGGCGCAGGCCTTCGCCGACACCGATGTCTCCATTGAGACGGTGCGCCAGCACATCCGCACCAATGCCGGCACCGGCGCCAAGCGCGCCAATCTCGTCATTGTCACCCACACCGCGACCGAGGCCGCCCTGGCGGCGACTGTCGATGCTTTGTCCGAGACCGATTGCGTCGCCGAGGTCGTCTCGGTCATGCGCGTGGAAGGAGCGTGATCCCCATGGCCCACTTGTGGCGTGGCGTGATGCGCGAGTATGCCGACCGCTTGCCCACCCTCGCGGGTGCGCCGGTGATCACCCTCCAGGAGGGTGGGACGCCGCTGATTCCTGCGGAGAAGCTCTCGGATCGCGTTGGGGCGCAGGTCTTTGTGAAATATGAGGGCCTCAATCCGACGGGTTCTTTCAAGGACCGCGGCATGACGACGGCCATCTCGATGGCGGCCAAGAATGGCGCCAAGGCGGTCATCTGTGCGAGCACCGGCAACACCAGCGCGAGCGCGGCGGCATACGCCACCAAGGCCGGGATGACCTGTGCCGTGCTGGTCCCGGACGGCAAGATCGCGATGGGCAAACTGAGCCAGGCGATTGCGCACGGCGCGACGCTGCTGCAGGTCGAGGGCAATTTCGACGACTGTTTGAATGTGGCGCGCAAGCTCGCGGACGCCTATCCGGTAGAGCTCGTCAACTCGGTCAATCCGGCGCGCATCGAGGGCCAAAAGACGGCTTCCTTCGAGATCGTCGATGCGCTCGGGGATGCGCCGGACATCCATTGCCTGCCCGTCGGCAACGCCGGGAATATCACGGCCTACTGGAAGGGCTACCGCGAATATGTTGCGGGACATGGCCTTTCGGGTGTGCCGGATGGTCCCGCGACGCAGCTCCCGCAGATGTGGGGCTTCCAAGCAGCCGGCTCGGCCCCAATCGTGCTGGGCCATCCGGTTGACGAACCCGAGACGATCGCCACCGCCATTCGGATCGGCAATCCCGCGTCCTGGCCGCAAGCGATCGAGGCGCGCGATGCTTCTGGCGGCCGCATCGAGTCGGTCACCGATGAGCAGATCCTGGCCGCGCACCGCCTGCTCAGCGCGACCGAGGGCATCTTCGTCGAGCCGGCGTCGGCGGCCAGTGTGGCTGGCTTGCTGCAGGTTCACGCGGCCGGCGGCGTGCCCGAAGGCGCGACGATTGTCTGCACCGTCACCGGTCACGGACTGAAGGATCCCGACTGGGCTCTCAAGGGCCTGGACGGCAAGCCCGTTGCACCACAGCGTATTTCGGTCGATGTGGTCAGTGCCGCGGTCGCGCTCGGGCTCGACGGCTGAGCATGTCCCGCGGTATGCCGGATGCCCCCTGGCGCGTCGGGCAGCAGGTGTGCGTTGAGGTTCCGGCCAGTAGCGCCAACCTCGGCCCGGGCTTCGACTCCGTCGGCATTGCCCTGGACATTCGCGATCGCTGCACGGTCACCATCACGGATGCACCCGGCGTCGAAGTGGTCGTGGCCGGCGAGGGGGCCGACGGCGTGCCGCTCGATGAAAGCCATCTCGTCGTCCGCTCGATGCTGCGGGCGTGGGATCTCCTCGACGTCGCACCGCCGGTCGGGATGCGGGTCGAGTGCCGCAATGCCGTGCCGCACGGGCGGGGTCTCGGCTCTTCGGCGACGGCCATCGTGACCGGGATCGGGGCCGCCAATGCCTTATGGCGACTGGCCATCAGCGGGAGCGCGGACATTGAGCCGCACTTCGTCAACGACCTGGCCGCCCAGCTCGAAGGGCACCCGGACAATTCCTCGGCCAGCGTGTGGGGCGGGGCAACACTCAGCTGGCTCGACGATCGCTCGGATCCGAACGAGGAGGTGAGCCTGCCGCATACGACGACCCTGGCGCTCTCGCCGCACCCGGACATCCGTCCGCTGGTCTTCCTGCCGCAGGTCCAACTCAGCACGGCGACGGCGCGGTCGGTGCTCCCGGCATACGTCCGGCTCGGGGACGCCGCCGCCAACTCGGCGCGCGTCGGCGTGCTCGTGCACGCACTGACCCGCGACCCTTCCTACTTGCGCGCCGGCACCCGCGACTATCTGCACCAGGAGCCGCGGCGCCCGTCGTATGCCGCGTCGATGGCCCTCGTCGATGCGTTGCGGGGTGCGGGGATCGCCGCGACGATCTCGGGTGCCGGGCCGTCGGTCCTCGCGCTTGCGGTGGGGGAGCAGGGGGAGCGCGCGGCGGCAGACGCCCCGGCGGGCTGGCAGGTTCTCGATCCGGGGTTCGCGCAGACCGGCATCCGGCTCGTCGACTGAGGGGTTGCCGAGCGGCGCGGAATACGCCGGTTGAGCGCGTCGTTGCACGGGTGACTTGCGGTGATACAGTTGGGCCGCAAGCGCGAGGATCGCCGGCACGCATGCCGCACCATCGCGATTCGCAAATCCTCTCCGACATTCGGGCCCGTCCTCTCCATGGGGAAACACGAGTGGACTGACGCGGCGGAGAGTTCCTCCGTGGCCCCACCAATCTGGTTGGGCTGCAACAACATCCAAGGCTCTAGACCCCATGCCTGGGAGAGCCGCAGCGAGGAAAGGGTCCTTCGTGACCGACACCACCACTCTCGAACCCGCCGCTGCAGCGGGCGAGAAGCCGCGCCGTTCGGGCGCACTCACCGCCATGCGCCTTGCCGAATTGCAGGGGCTGGCCAGCAGCATGGGAATCTCCGGCACCGGCAAGATGCGCAAGGGCGATCTCATCGACGTGATCCGGGCCAAGCAGTCCGGCACCACGGTCGGTTCGACCGCGTCTGCCTCGACCGCGTCTGCGCCGACCCGCGGCGCGCGTCGTCCGGCCGGTTCCCCCGACAGCACCAGTGACCGCGACGGCGCGGCGAGCGCACCGGTCGAGCAGGCTCCGGCGGAGCGCACGGAGCGTCCGGCCCGTGAGGCGCAGGAGCGATCCGGCGATGCGGGTCAGGTCGAGCGCCCCGAGGGCGAGCGCCGCGAGCGCCGCCGGGGCCGCGATGGTCAGAACCGCGACAACCGCGACGGCCAGTCGCGCGACAACCAGGCGCGGGACGGCCAAGACGGCGAGCGCGACCCCCGCGAACAGCAGGGGCGCGACGGGCAGAACCGCGAGAGCCGCGACCAGCAGGGCCGCGACCGCGACACCAACCGCGACGGCCAGGGCCGGGACCGCGACGGCAACCGCGACACCAACCGTGACGGCCAGAACCGCGACGGCCAGGGTCGGGACAACCAGGGTGGTCGTCAGCAGAACGAGCGTCAGCAGAACGACCGCCAGAGCGGCCAGGGTCAGCAGAACGATCGCCAAGGCGGCCAGCAGGGCCAGAACCGCTACGCCGATGACGACGAATTCGGCGGTCGCCGCCGGGGTCGCAACCGGGGGCGCACCCGCGACAAGCGCCGCAATGTCCAACAGGGTGGCGCCGACTTTGAGAACGAGCCGCAGGTTGCCGAGGACGATGTCCTGACGCCGTGCGCGGGCATCCTCGACATCCTCGACAACTACGCCTTTGTCCGGACCTCCGGCTACCTTCCCGGCCCGAATGACGTCTACGTCCCGCTCGGCATGGTCAAGCGCCACGGCTTGCGCAAGGGCGATGCGGTCACCGGCGCCGTCAAGACGCCGCGCGATGGCGAGGAGGGCGGCCAGACCGTTCAGACCGGACGCAACCAGCGTCAGAAGTACAACCCGCTGGTGCGCCTCGACACCGTCAACGGGATGACGCCGGAGCAGGCCCGCTTGCGCCCGGAGTTCGGCAAGCTCACCCCGCTCTACCCGCAGGAGCGCCTGCGCCTGGAGACCGAGCCGAACCTGCTGACCAACCGGATCATCGACCTCGTCGCCCCGATTGGCAAGGGCCAGCGTGGCCTGATCGTCAGCCCGCCGAAGGCCGGCAAGACGCTTGTGCTGCAGGCGATCGCCAATGCGATCACGACCAACAATCCCGAGGCGCACCTGATGGTCGTGCTCGTCGACGAGCGGCCCGAAGAGGTCACCGATATGCAGCGCACGGTCAAGGGTGAGGTCATTGCCTCCACCTTCGACCGGCCCGCGGACGACCATACGACGGTCGCCGAACTCGCGATCGAGCGCGCGAAGCGCCTCGTTGAGCTCGGTCACGATGTCGTGGTCCTGCTCGACTCGATCACCCGGCTGGGTCGGGCATACAACCAGGCGGCGCCGGCCAGCGGCCGCATCATGTCCGGTGGCGTCGACTCCTCGGCGCTCTACCCGCCCAAGCGCTTCTTCGGCGCCGCGCGCAATATCGAGAATGGCGGCTCGCTCACCATCCTCGCCACCGCGCTCGTCGAGACCGGCTCCAAGATGGACGAGGTCATCTTCGAGGAGTTCAAGGGCACCGGCAATATGGAGTTGCGCCTCTCGCGTCAGCTCGCCGACCGCCGGATCTTCCCCGCCGTCGACGTCAACCCGTCGGGGACCCGCCGCGAGGAGATTCTGCTCGCGCCGGAGGAGTTGAAGATCATGTGGAAGCTGCGCCGGGTGCTCTCCGCCCTCGACGCTCAGCAGAGCATCGAGTTGCTCCTCGACCGGCTCAAGAAGACCCGGAGCAATTACGAATTCCTGGTCCAGGTCCAGCAGACCAGCAACATCCGCCTCGACGACGAGGACCAGGCCTGACCGGGCCCATGTAGGTTTCCCGCCCGATGCCAGAAACCCTTTGTTTGTGTCAGTTTCTTTCCGGCACAAACAAAGGGTTTCTGGCATGGGGCGGGAACCGACAGCTCAGCGCACCGCCCGGTCGAGGGTGGCGCGCATCTCGGGGAAGGTGACCTCGGCGAAGCCGTGGGGAAGGTAGCGGCGCAGGCCTTCCGGGGTGGCGTTGAGGGAGACCTGACCGACCTCGGTCTCGTCGCGGAACCACGCCATCACGGCGTCGACGCAGCCTTGGCCGAGGCCGGTCATGCGGTATTGCGGGAAGGTCGCCACATTGGTCAACATCCCGAACCGCCCGCTCGGATTCGATGGCGTCGGGCCGCGGTCGAGCACCTCGCCGATCGCGCACGCCACGGTCGAGCCATTGACATCGGCAACGGCGATATACATCGACGGGCTGTTCAGGCTGACCTGCAGCCAGCGCAACGCATTGGCCTGCCACTCGCCATCGGCGACCTTCTCCGCGTCCGTCCCCATGGCCGTGAACATCAGCGCACGCAGCGCCAGCACCGCGGCGAGATCCTTGCTCGTCGCGCGCCGAATGGTCGGCCCTGAAGCGGTCGGCTCCGACTCCTCGGCCTCCGGCTCGGCCGGCTTGTCGCGCCGAAGCGCTCGGGCCGCCAACTGCTTGGGGTTCGGCGGCCGGGCCGGACCGCGCCGTCGGGTCGCCTTCTCCTCGCTCACGCGGCCCAGTATGCCGATCGCTCCCGGGGAATGCCCGGGCCCCCAGTGGCGTTTGGGCAAGGGCAACCCTCTCGGGCATACTTGAGAGGTTGGGCCGGTTCACGGCACGCGTCCCGACGGCGCAGGGCCTGCATCCACGCGATGGATGGGCTCGTCGACCCGGCCATACTGCTTAAGGAGCAGCGTTGAAGAAGGATATCCACCCCGACTACGTCGAGACCACGGTCACCTGCACCTGTGGCAACACGTTCACCACCCGCAGCACGGCCAAGAATGGCTCGATCCACGCCGACGTCTGCAGCAACTGCCACCCCTTCTACACCGGCAAGCAGAAGATCCTCGACACCGGTGGCCGCGTGGCCCGCTTCGAGGCCCGCTACGGCAAGAAGGCCGCCAACTAGCTTTCCCGACGCGCCGGTCCACCCTCGTGGTGGGCCGGCGCGTTTGCATTCCCGCCCGCCCGCGACCGCAGGAGCCGTCCATGCTCGAATCCGCCGAATCGCTGCTACTTGAGCACGCCGATCTGGAGGCGCAACTCGCCGACCCGGAGGTCGTCGCGGACCAGGTCCGCTACCGCGAGGTGGGCCGCCGGTATGCCGCCCTGACCCCCACCGTGCACGCCTACCAAGCCTGGCGCACCGCCGGGGACGACCTGGACGCCGTCCGCGAACTCGCCGCCGAGGACGCGAGTTTCGCCGAGGAGATCCCCGCCCTGGAGGCGTCGCACGCGAGCGCGCAGGAGAAGCTGCGGCGACTGCTCATACCCCGTGATCCCGATGACGATCGCGATGTCATCCTCGAAGTCAAGGCCGGCGAGGGCGGCGAGGAATCGGCCCTCTTCGCGGGCGACCTGCTGCGGATGTACCTGCGCTATGCCGAAAAGCGCGGCTGGCGCACCGAGGTCATCGATGCGACCGAGTCCGATCTTGGCGGCTACAAGGATGTCCAGGTCGCGGTCAAGGCCAAGGGCACGCCTGGGCCGGGCGAGGCGCCGTGGGCGCGGTTGAAGTTCGAGGGCGGGGTGCATCGCGTCCAGCGGGTGCCGGTGACTGAGAGCCAGGGCCGCATCCATACTTCCGCCGCCGGCGTGTGGGTCATGCCGGAGGCCGAGGAAGTCGACATCTCCATCGATCCCAATGACCTGCGCATCGACGTCTATCGCAGCTCCGGCCCCGGCGGCCAGTCGGTCAACACCACCGACTCCGCGGTTCGGATCACGCACCTGCCCACCGGCGTCGTCGTCTCCTGCCAGAACGAGAAATCGCAGCTGCAGAACAAGGAATCCGCGCTGCGCGTGCTGCGCGCCCGCCTGCACCAGATCGCGATGGACGAGGCGGCCGCGGCGGCGAGCGATGCCCGCAAGTCGCAGGTGCGCACCGTCGACCGCTCTGAGCGGATCCGCACCTACAACTTCCCCGAGAACCGGATCAGCGACCACCGCACCGGCTACAAGGCCTACAACCTCGACATCTTCCTCGGCGGCGAACTCGACCCCGCGGTCGAGTCGCTGATGGCCGCCGACGAGGCGGCCCGGCTCGCCGCGCTCGGCGAGAGCTGAGCTCGCCCCGCGCATGAGCACGTTGTATGACGCGGTGCGCACTGCCGCCGCCACCCTCGCCGCCGCCGGGGTCGCCTCGCCGGACGCGGACGCGCTCGAGTTGGCGTCCTTCGCCCTCGGCGTTGAGCCCGCGGCCATCCGGCGGGCGATGGTGCTGCGCGACCCGCTCGCCGCCGGGGCCGCCCAGCGCTTCGGTGAGCTGGTGGGGGAGCGGGCGCTCCGCATACCCCTGCAGCACCTGACCGGGCGCGCCTACTTCCGGGGCCTGACCCTCGCCGTGGGGCCGGGCGTCTTCATCCCGCGGCCGGAGACCGAGATGGTGGCCGGGCTGGCGATCGATGCCGCGCGCGCCTGCGGGGCGACCGAGCCGGTGGTGGTCGACCTGTGCACAGGCTCCGGGGCGATCGCGCTCGCCGTCGCCGATGAGCTGCCCGCTGCCCAGGTGTATGCCGTGGAGAAGTCCGAGTTCGCCCACGCCTGGGCGGCCCGGAATGCTGCGGCGCTCGGGCTGGCGCTGGACTTGCGGCTCGGTGATGCCACGACGGCCTTCGGTGACCTCCTCGGTGCGGCGGATGTGGTGGTGAGCAATCCGCCCTACATCCCGCTCGGGCAGGTGCCGATCGATCCGGAGGTCGCCGATCACGATCCGCAGATCGCGCTCTATGGCGGCTCGGCCGACGGACTGGCGATTCCGCTGGCCGTGGCCGCCAGGGGGGCGCTGCTGCTCAAGCCCGGTGGCGTGCTCGTGATGGAACACGCCGACGCGCAGGGGGAGTCGCTGCCGCGCGCGCTCGCCGCCACGGGGTCGTGGCACGAGATTGCGGATCACCTCGACCTCGCCGGCCGCCCCCGCGCCACGACCGCCCGGCGGGCCGACTGAGCACGCACCCGCCGCGGCGCCGCGCCTAACCACTGGCCTACCGCCTGGTATCGGCCCTGATCAGGGCCGATACCAGTCGGTAGCTCAGGCGGTAGGGGTCCGGGGCGGGCGGCATACTGGCGAGATGAGCGAGCAGGACTGGAGCGCCAGGGCGCGGGAGAACGCGCAGTATCACGCGGACAAACTCGCCGAGGTGCAGCAGGCGCAGGCGGTGGCGGGCCGGCGGCTGATCGCCGATTTCGTTCGACAAGCCCAGGCCACCGACCTGCCGACCACGGAACTGACCGTCCGGCCATACAAGGGCAATGGCCGCTATCGCACGGGCATCCAGGGCTGGCACCTGCTGCCCGATCGCTCCGTCGGCGTCGACGCGGACGCGAACTTTTACATCCTGTCCGCGCCCCCGTCGCTGCTCGCGCGCGTCCGTGG
Organism: Nostocoides veronense; assembly: GCF_039531185.1. Classification (NCBI taxonomy): domain Bacteria; kingdom Bacillati; phylum Actinomycetota; class Actinomycetes; order Micrococcales; family Intrasporangiaceae; genus Nostocoides; species Nostocoides veronense. The sequence goes on along the minus strand of NZ_BAAAPO010000042.1, from coordinate 211,183 downwards.
CATCGACCTGCCGCCCACGCCCGCGCCGCTGCGGGTCGGCGAGCGCGATGGCGAGTCGATGGACCTTACGGACCTGCTCGCCAAGCGGCTCGCGGCCGGCCCGAACCACCCCTGATCCGCGCGCCCAGGCAACCGCAAGCCAGTGGCGTCGCCCTCGCGTCCATTGCCTCGCCCCGGGACAACCAGGCCTATTACGGCATCGGCGTGGCCGGGCTCAACCTCGCGGACGGGCGGCCACTGTGGACCCACGACGATGAGGACTTCGTCGGCTTCACTCCGGTCGCGGCCTCGCCGGAGTATGTCGTGACGACCACCCGCAATGCCCGTGGCCTCCCGCTCGCGACGCGGGATGGCTCGTTCGTTCGTAATCTCGGTTATGGCAATCAGGGCTGCCAGGCGCGGGCGGGCGAGGTGGTGTGCTGGGATCGCGGCCTCGGCCGGCTGAAGGTCATCGACTTGGCCTCCGGCGACCAGGGCACCCACGAGGCCCGCGGCCCGGATCGCCTGATCGGCCTGCTCGCGACTGGCGCCTGCCTGAGCAATGCCGACAAGCAATCGGTCTTCGTCGATGACCAAGGCGCCGTGCACCCGACCGACTTCCCGTGCGACGACCTGCTGGCCGCCGCCGGGGAGTATGCCGTGCTGGCCACCATCCCGGGCAATGCCGAGGCCCCGGACCACCAACTCGCCCACCACAAGGCCATGCAGGAGGACTTGGCCCGCCATGCTCGCGCTCTCTCGCTGGACGTCCGACCCGAGGACACGGTCTTGGAGCGGTCCGACCCTCGAACGCCCTCGGCGATACGGGCGCTCTCGGGCCTGCGCGTGCCCGGTCCGCATCGTCTCGGTGAAACCATGAAGGGCGCCGCTCGCTCGTAGACTTCCACCCCATGAGCCCCGTTGTGTCCGCCACCGCTGCCGAGAACCGCGAGGTGGCGATCACCGCCGCCACGAGCGCGGTGCAGAGTGGGCAACTGGTCGTCATACCCACCGACACGGTCTATGGGATCGGCTGCGATGCCTTCGACGCCGATGCGGTGCACCGGCTGCTGGCTGCCAAGGGCCGCGGGCGCGATGTGCCGCCGCCGGTGCTCATCGGGGAAATGCGCACCCTCGACGGGATCGCCACGGACATCGAGCCCTATGTCCGCGACCTCGTCGAGCGCTTCTGGCCGGGGGCGCTGACCGTCGTCGTGCGCGCGCAACCCTCACTGGCCTGGGACCTCGGCGAGACGCAGGGCACCGTCGCGGTGCGGATGCCGGATGACGAGATCGCGCTCGCCGTCCTCAAGGAAACCGGCCCGATGGCCGTGACCAGCGCGAACCTGCACGGAAGCCCGGCCGCCACGAGCGTCCTGGATGCCGCCACCCAGCTCGGCTCCGCCGTCGAGGTGTATGTCGATGGCGGGCCACGCACCTCCCAAGCCCCTTCGACGATCCTGGACTGCACCGGGCCGGCGCCGATCGTCCTGCGCCACGGCGCGATCAGCGAGGACGACCTCGCGGCGCTGGTCCCCATGGCCGGCGAAGACGAGGACGCGAGCGGCCCGCATACCCCGCAGTAGCCGGAGGCATCCGACGGTCGCCCCGGCGAGCAATAGAGTGGGACCGACCCCGCACCTCGCGACGAAATGGACGGACGATGACGTTCTACGGCTCGGACTATGACGCACTCGAAGCCTTCGACCCCGAGATTGCGGGCGTCCTACTGTCCGAGTTGGACCGGATCCGCGGCGGCCTGCAACTGATTGCCAGCGAGAACCTCTCCAGCCCGCGGGTGCTCACCGCCCTCGGCTCGACGCTGTCCAACAAATATGCGGAGGGCTACCCCGGCCGGCGCTACTACGGCGGATGCGCCGAGGTCGACAAGGCCGAGAACCTCGCGATCGAGCGGTGCAAGGAGCTTTTCGGCGCCGACCACGCCAACGTCCAGCCGCATAGCGGTGCGAGCGCCAACCAGGCGGTCTATGGCGCGTTCATGAAGCCGGGCGAGACCATCCTCGCGATGAGCCTGCCGCACGGTGGCCACCTGACCCATGGCACCAAGGTCTCGTTCTCCGGCAAGTGGTTCAACGCCGTTCACTATGGCGTTGACCAGGAAACCGAGGACATCAACTACGCCCAGATGGAGGAGCTCGCGCGGGAGCACCGGCCCAAGGTCATCTGCGCCGGTGGCTCCGCCATCCCCCGGCTGATCGACTTCGAGCGCATCCGCGCGCTCGCCGATGAGGTCGGCGCGATCTTCTGGGTCGACGCGGCGCACTTCATCGGCCTGGTGGCCGGCAAGGCCATCCCGAGCCCGGTGCCATATGCCGATGTCGTCTCCTTCACCACGCACAAGGTGCTGCGCGGCCCGCGCTCCGGCGCGATCGTCTGCACCGGGCAGCACCAGGCCGCGATCGACAAGGCCGTCTTCCCGATGATGCAGGGCGGCCCGCAGATGCACACGATCGCCGCCAAGGCGGTCAACTTCAAGGAGTGCGCAACCGCGGAGTATGCCGCCTACGCCCAGCAGGTCGTCGAGAACGCCGCGGTCCTCGCGACCAGCCTCGCCGAACACGGCATCCGCCCGACCACGGGCGGCACTGACACGCACCTGTCGCTGCACGACCTCCAGGGTGTCGGCGTGACGGGCAAGGACGCCGAGGCGCGCGCCGACGCGGCGGGGATTGTTCTGAACAAGAACGCCATCCCCTTCGACCCGGCCCCGCCGTCGGTCGCCTCCGGCATCCGCGTCGGCACCCCGTGCGTCACCACGCAGGGCATGGGGACCGAGGAGATGCGCACGATCGCCCGGCTGATCGCGACGGCCATCACCCAAGGCGATGCGGACCCCGACCACGCCGTGACGCGGGAGGTGCGCGCGGAGGTGACCGATCTCGTGACGCGCTTCCCGGCATACCCCCGCTGACGCGGCGCCCGGGTGCGCGAATATCTCTTCGTTCTTCTCGTCGCGATGGCGACGACCTATCTCGCCGTCCCCGCGATCTACCGGCTCGCGGTCAAGGTGGGAGCCTTCACCCAGGTGCGGGACCGGGATGTGCACGCCGTGCCGATCCCGCGCCTTGGGGGAGTGGCGATCCTCGTCGGTTTTGTCGCGGCGACGTTGACCGCGTCGAAATTGCCCTACCTGAGGCAGGTTTTCGATACCCCGCAGTTGTGGGGCGTCCTGCTCGGGGCCGGTCTGATCTGCCTCGTCGGGGCGATCGATGACGTCTACGAGCTCGACCCATTGACCAAACTCGCTGGCCAGATTGTCGCCGCCGGCGTCATGGCCTTCTTCGGCCTGCAGCTCTACAGCCTGCCCGTGCTGGGTGTCACCACCGTCCTGCCAGGCCCGGTGCTCGCCGGATTGACGATCTTCACCGTGCTCGTCTCCACCAATGCCGTCAACTTCATCGACGGCCTCGATGGCCTCGCCTCCGGCGTCGTCGCGATCGCGGCGACCAGCTTCTTTGCCTACAGCTACTCAATCTCACGCAGCTACGACCCGCCCAATGTCTTCAGCTCCGCGACCTTTATCTCGGCCGCGCTGCTCGGCTGCTGCCTCGGCTTTCTGCCACACAACTTCTATCCCGCCCGCCTGTTCATGGGCGATAGCGGGGCGCTGCTGCTGGGCCTGCTCCTCGCGGCCGCGATGATCGCCACCACGGGTGGGGTGCCGCCGGACCAGGTGTCCGGGACGGTCGTCGGCGCGGCCCTGTTGCCGCTGCTCGTGCCGACCGCGATCATCCTGCTGCCATTGCTCGATGTCGCCCTGGCGATCATCCGCCGCACCCGCGCGGGCCGCCACCCCTGGAGTCCGGACGCGCAGCACTTGCATCACCGAATGCTGCAGATCGGCCACGGGCACCGGCGGGCCGTGCTGCTGCTGTGGCTGTGGGCGGCCGTCGCCTCGATGGGCTGTGTGTCCTTCGTCTTCCTCGACCCGCGCCTGGCCGCCACGCTCGTGCTGCTGGCCCTGGCCGTCACCGCCGCCTTGACCGTCTGGCTGCCCCGGTTCTCCGCGCATGGCCACCGGCCGAAAGTCTTCCCCGGCCACTGAGGGCGCGCGGGTGGACACGCGCCGGGACCGATAATGGGCCGGTGACCGCAGCCGCGACCCGCCCCGATCCCTTCCGCGCCATGACGCGCTCGGCCTTCGTGCCGACGTTGCTCGTTGGGCCGGTCGCCATCGCCATCGCCTTCTTCGCCGGCGGCGGCAAGGCCGCGCTCGGCGCCGCCCTGGGGTATGCCGTCACGATCGCCTTCTTCGGCCTCGGCATGGTCGTCATGCTGCGCCTCGCGGCAAATGTCGCGCCGATGCTCTTCATGGCCACCGCGCTCGCGGTCTTTTTCGGGCAGCTGATCTTCCTGTTGGTGGTCATCCTGCTGCTCCAGGGCGCCGACTGGCTGGACGGGCGGGCCTTCGGGCTGACCGCGCTCGCCTGCGCTCTGGTGTGGCAGGTCTTCCAGGTGCTCGGCTTCCTGCGCTCACGGCGCCCGGTGTATGACGAGGCGCCCGTCTCCGACGAGGCCGCCGCGGGTGGCGCGGCGCAGGATGAGCCGGCCGGTCGTCATACCCCATGAGCGGGAGCGACGAGGAGCCGCTGACGCCCTTGCAGCGCAAGGATTCCGGGCACCCAGGCAATCAGAACCCCCCGATGTGGGATGCCCTGTCCTATGTCCTGGCGGGGCCGCTGACCTTCGGCATCCCCGCCTATCTGTTGGATCGCTGGCTCGGCACGAGCTGGATCGTCTTGCCAGGTGTCCTGATCGGCATGGCCGTTTCGCTATACGCGGTGTGGGTCCGGTACGGTAGGGGCTGATTCCGCACGTTGCCCGGTTTGACCGTTCGGTCAGTGCTGTGCCGATGGGGGATTGCCGTAAATCTGAACGCCGTCCAAGGAGACCATGTGAGTCTGCACCTGCTGGGAACTTCCCTGGTGGCGCCGATGGCGTCCGGTGAAGGCGAGGGCTTCCACGCCCCCACCCCGGAGGAGTTCTACTGGCCGATCTTCGGCTCCGGCGACTGGACCTTCACCCGCCCGATGGCGGTCTTCGGCCTGTCGGTCATCCTCATCAGCTGGGCCCTGATCGCGTTGACCAAGAAGGCCGCGATCGTCCCCGGTAAGGGGCAGTGGCTCGTCGAGCAGGCTTATGACTTCGTCCGCAACGGCCTCGCCCGCGACATCATCGGGTCCAAAGAGTTCCTGCGCTTCGTTCCGCTGCTGTTCAGCCTCTTCGTGGTCATCCTCGTCAACAACCTCTTCGGCATCATCCCGCCGATTCAGTATCCGACGATGAGCCGCATCGCCTTCCCGATCGCGCTGACCCTGGTCGTCTACGTCGTCTACCACATCGCCGGCATGCGCAAGAAGGGCGTCGGGCACTACCTCACGGGGATGATCCCCAAGGGTCTGCCCAAGCCGATCTATGTGCTGATGATCCCGCTGGAATACGCCCAGTTCTTCCTCATCCGCCCGCTCACGCTCGCCTTGCGACTCTTCGGCAATATGTTCGCTGGCCACATGCTGCTGCTGCTCTTCGTGATGGGCGGCGAGTACATGCTCCTGCATGGCGGCATCGGGTTGAAGATCACCTCGATCGGCTCCTTCGCCATGGCGCTGATCTTCACCGCCTTCGAGGCGCTGATCCAGTTCCTCCAGGCCTACATCTTCACGCTGCTCGCGGCGACCTACATCTCGGACGCCATTTCCGAAGAGCACTGAGCTGCACCACCTTTCGGCCCCGGTTCGCTGGATCGCCGCGCACGACAACTGAATAGCAAAACCACCCCACAAACTTCCGCCGGCGAGGTGCCGGTCGGATAACACAAATGAAAGAGGACCTTTCATGGAAGGCAACATCGCGATCCTGGGCTACGGCCTCTCCGCCATCGGCCCGGGTATCGGTATCGGCCTGATCTTCGCCGCCTTCATCAATGGCGTCGCCCGTCAGCCCGAGGCCCGCGGCATGCTCCAGGGCATCGCCATCCTCGGCTTCGCCCTTGCTGAAGCGCTGGCCATCTTCGGTCTGGTTCTCGCGTTCGTCTTCCGCTGATCGTCAGCGGCCATCAACTCGAAACGTCCGCAGCCAAGCACTAGGAGAACGCCGTGCACTTGACAGGTCTTGCACCACTGGTGGGCCTCGTCGCGGAGACGGAAGGCACCCCCGGAGGCGACCCGGTCGCGGGCCGGATGCCTATCCTGCCCCTCTACGGTGAGCTGATCTTCGGCCTCATCGCCTTCGGCATCCTCTACTTCGTCATCGCCAAGAAGGTCGTCCCCAACCTCGAGAAGGCGTATGCCGCCCGCGCGGCCGCCATCGAGGGCGGCATGGCCCAGGCCGAGGAGGCCCAGGCGGCCGCCGAGGCGGCCAAGGCGCAGTACGAGGCGCAGCTGAAGGAGGCCCGCACCGAGGCCACCCAGATCCGCGAGGACGCTCGCGTCCAGGGCAGCGCGATCGTCGCCGAGATGCGGGGCCAGGCGCAGGCCGAAGCCACCCGGATCACCGAGGCGGCGCACCGGCAGATCGAGGCGGAGCGCTCGCAGGCCGCCACGCAGTTGCGTGGTGAGGTCGGCCGGCTTTCGACCGATCTGGCCAGCAAGATCGTCGGGGAGTCTCTGCACGACCAGGCCCGTCAGACCGGCATCGTCGATCGATTCCTGGCTGAGCTCGAGTCCGGCAACCTCACGGCGCAGAAGGTCGACTCCTGATGCGCGGCAGCTCGCGCGCTGCCGCCAAGGCAGGACTGGCCGCGCTCGCGGAGGTTATCGGCTCGGTGGATGCCGCTGACCTCGCCGAGCAGCTCTTCGCGGCCGGCGCGACGGTCGAGGGCAATGCGACCCTGCGCCGAGCCCTGACCGATCCCTCGCGCGAGGGGGAGGCCAAGGATGCGCTGGCGCGCCGACTCTTCGGCGGCAAGGTCTCCGATCAGGCCACGCATGTGCTGGCGGTCCTCGCCGGCCAGCGCTGGGCTGATGAGCGAGACCTCACCGACACGATCGAGAATTTCGGTGTCGCCGGTCTGGCCGAGAGCGCGGATCGGGCCGGTCGGTTGGGACAGGTCGAGGACGAGCTCTTCCGCTTCGAGCGGATCGTCGCGGCCAATCCGGAGCTGCGCGATGCGCTGACCAACCGTCAGGGCAATCCGGGCGGCAAATCGCAGATCGTCGGCCGGTTGCTGACGGGCAAGGCCGCGCCGGAGACGGTGCGCCTGGCCCAGCAGGCCGTCGGCAAGCGCAGCGATAAGCGCCTCGCCGCGACTCTGGAGGGCTACCTCCAGCAGATCGCCGAGCGCCGCGGCCAGGTCACCGCGGTCGTCACCTCGGCGACCGCCCTCGGCGACGCCGAGCGCGAGCGCCTAGCCACCGCCTTGGAGCGGATGTATGGCCGTCCGGTCCAGGTCCAGCCGATCGTCGATCCCTCTGTGGTCGGCGGGATGCGAGTCCAGATCGGCGACGAGGTCATCGACGGCACCATCGCCACCAAACTCGAAGGGGCCCGCCGCCACTTCGGCAGCTGACCCACCCCCGCGAGGGGGACCTCCTCGCGACCAGCACAGCGACATACGACATACCGCACCCGCCACCACGGCGACGTGGACCTCATAAGGAGAGAACAGATGACGGAGCTTTCGATCCGTCCGGAGGAGATCCGGGACGCGCTGGACGCCTACGTCCAGTCCTACCAGCCCGGCCAGGCCTCTCGGGAGGAGGTCGGCCGCGTCATCGACGCCGGTGACGGTATCGCCCACGTCGAGGGCCTGCCCTCGGCCATGACCAACGAGCTGCTCCAGTTCGAGGACGGCACCCTCGGCCTCGCGCTGAACCTCGACGTCCACGAGATCGGTGTCGTCATCCTCGGTGACTTCTCCAAGATCGAAGAAGGCCAAACCGTCAAGCGCACCGGCGAGGTCCTCTCGGTGCCGGTCGGCGATGCCTACCTCGGTCGCGTCGTCAACCCGCTGGGCCAGCCGATCGACGGCCTCGGCGAGATCCAGTCCGAGGAGCGCCGCGCCCTCGAGCTCCAGGCGCCCACCGTCGTGCAGCGCAAGTCGGTGCACGAGCCGCTGCAGACGGGCCTGAAGGCCGTCGACGCCATGACCCCCATCGGCCGTGGCCAGCGCCAGTTGATCATTGGTGACCGCCAGACCGGCAAGACCACGGTCGCGGTCGACACGATCATCAACCAGAAGGAGTTCTGGGAGAGCGGCGACCCGACCAAGCAGGTGCGCTGCATCTATGTCGCCATCGGCCAGAAGGGTTCGACCATCGCCTCCGTGCGCGGCACCCTCGAGGACGCCGGCGCGCTGGAATACACCACGATCGTCGCGGCCCCGGCCTCCGACTCCGCGGGCTTTAAGTACCTCGCGCCCTACACCGGCTCGGCCATCGGCCAGCACTGGATGTACCAAGGCAAGCACGTCCTCATCGTTTTCGACGACCTGTCGAAGCAGGCCGAGGCCTACCGCGCCGTTTCGCTGCTGCTGCGCCGCCCGCCGGGCCGCGAGGCATACCCCGGTGACGTGTTCTATCTGCACAGCCGGCTCCTCGAGCGTTGCGCCAAGCTCTCGGACGACCTCGGCGCTGGCTCCATGACTGGTCTGCCGATCATCGAAACCAAGGCCGGTGACGTCTCCGCATACATCCCGACCAATGTCATCTCGATCACCGACGGCCAGATCTACCTCCAGGCCGACCTCTTCAACTCCAACGTTCGCCCGGCGATCGATGTGGGTGTTTCGGTTTCCCGCGTCGGTGGCGCCGCGCAGATCAAGGCCATGAAGCAGGTATCCGGTCGCCTCAAGCTCGACCTGGCCCAGTTCCGTGCGCTGGAAGCCTTCGCGATGTTCGCCTCCGACCTCGACCCGGCCTCGCGGGCGCAGTTGGCCCGTGGTGGTCGCCTGGTCGAGTTGCTCAAGCAGAAGCAGTCCAGCCCCTACCCGGTCGAGGAGCAGGTCGTCTCGATCTGGCTCGGCACGACGGGCAAGCTCGACGACATCGCCGTCGAGGATGTCGCCCGCTTCGAGGGCGAGTTCTTGGACTACCTGCGCCGCGAGCACAAGGGCATCCTCGACACCATCCGCGAGACCACGAAGTTCGAGGACGACACCGAGTCCTCGCTGAGCGACGCGGTCACGGCATACAAGAAGCAGTTCGATGCCTCCGGTGCGCACAATGTGCCGGTCGGGCACGAGGCCGACCCGGGCGCCCTCGAAGGCGAGATCGAGCAGGAGCAGATCGTTCGCCGGCGCTGAGCTGACGACCGACTGACTTTCTAGGAGAGAGGCGAAGGTATGGGAGCGCAGATCCGGGTTTACCGGCAGCGCATCCGCTCGGTGAGCGCGACGAAGAAGATCACGCGCGCGATGGAGCTGATGGCTGCCTCGCGCGTGGTCAAGGCGCGCGCCGCGGTGATGGAATCGGCGCCGTACACCCATGCGCTGACCAAGGCGCTCTCGGCGCTGGCCACCTACAGCAACCACCCGCACCCGATGACCACCGAGGTCGAGAATCCGCAGCGGGCCGGCGTGCTCATCCTCACCAGCGACCGCGGCTTGGCCGGCGCGTATGCGTCGGGCGCGATCAAGGAGAGCGAGCGGCTGATCGGTGAGCTGCGCGCGGAGGGCAAGGAGGTCGCGGCATACCTCGTGGGCCGCAAGGCCGTGTCCTACTACAAATTCCGTGGGCGCGAGTACGCGGCCGAGTGGACGGGCAATACCGAGAAGCCGCAGGTCGAGCGGGCCCGCGAGATCTCTGAGCGGATCGTCGAGGACTTCCTGAAGCCGACCGCTGAGGGCGGGCTCGACGAAATCCACATCGTCTACACGCGCTTCAACTCGATGGTCAACCAGGAGCCGCGGGTGCTGCGCCTGCTGCCGATCGAGGTTGTCGACGCGCCCGAGGATGCGCCCGCGAGCAACGACATCCTGCCGCTCTATGAGTTCGAACCGAGCGCCGAGGAAGTCCTCAAGGCGATGCTGCCGCGCTATGTCACGGCTCGGATCTGGACCTGCATGCTCGGGGCCGCGGCCTCCGAGCTCGCGGCGCGCCAGCGGGCTATGAAGTCGGCGACGGACAATGCCGAGAACCTCATCAACACCTACACCCGATTGGCCAACCAGGCCCGTCAGGCCGAGATCACCCAAGAGATCAGCGAAATCGTCGGCGGTGCCAGCGCCCTGGCCGAGAGCAAGTGAGGAAACCAGAAATGACTGCCACTGTCACCGAGTCGGCCCAGGGCACCCAGCAGGGTTCCGTTGGCCGGATCTCCCGCATCATCGGCCCGGTCGTCGACGTGGAGTTCCCCGTCGACGGGATGCCGGACCAGTACAACCTGCTCACCACCGAGGTCGAACTCGGCGGTGAGCGCAAGGCCCTCAACCTTGAGGTCGCCCAGCACATCGGCGACAACATGGTCCGCGCCATCTCCCTGCAGCCGACCGACGGCCTGGTCCGCGGCACGGCCGTGCACGACACCGGCGGCCCCATCTCGGTTCCCGTCGGCGATGTCACGCTCGGCAAGGTCTTCAACACCACCGGTGTCTGCCTCAACCTGCAGCCGGGCGAGACCCTCGATGTCCAGGAGCGCTGGGGCATCCACCGCCAGGCGCCCTCCTTCGACCAGCTGGAGTCCAAGACCCAGATGTTCGAGACCGGCATTAAGGTCATCGACCTGCTCACGCCCTATGTCCAGGGTGGCAAGATCGGCCTGTTCGGTGGTGCCGGTGTCGGCAAGACCGTTCTGATCCAGGAAATGATCGCCCGCGTGGCGCGCGACCACGGTGGTGTGTCGGTCTTCGCCGGTGTCGGTGAGCGCACCCGTGAGGGCAACGACCTCATGGTCGAAATGGACGAGGCTGGCGTTCTCGGCCAGACCGCCTTGGTCTTCGGCCAGATGGATGAGCCGCCGGGCACGCGTCTGCGCGTCGCCCTGTCGGCGCTGACGATGGCGGAGTACTTCCGCGACGTCCAGAAGCAGGACGTGCTGTTGTTCATCGACAACATCTTCCGCTTCACCCAGGCCGGTTCCGAGGTCTCCACCCTGCTCGGCCGTATGCCGTCCGCCGTGGGTTACCAGCCCACCCTCGCCGACGAGATGGGTGTGCTCCAGGAGCGCATCACCTCCACGCGTGGTCACTCGATCACCTCCATGCAGGCGATCTATGTGCCGGCCGATGACTACACCGACCCGGCCCCGGCGACGACCTTCGCCCACCTCGACGCGACGACCGAGCTTTCCCGTGAGATTGCCTCGCTCGGTATTTACCCGGCCGTGGACCCGCTGACCTCGACGTCGCGAATCCTCGACCGCCGCTACATCACCGAGGCGCACTACAACACCGCAGTCCGGGTCAAGCAGATCCTGCAGCGCAACAAGGAACTCCAGGACATCATCGCGATCCTCGGCATCGACGAGCTTTCCGAAGAGGACAAGATCCTCGTCAACCGCGCTCGCCGCATCCAGCGCTTCTTGTCCCAGAACACCTACGTCGCCAAGCAGTTCACCGGCATTGAGGGCTCCACGGTTCCGCTGTCCGACACCATCGAGGCCTTCACCAAGATCGCCGACGGCGACTACGACCATGTCGGTGAGCAGGCCTTCTTCATGTGCGGTGGCCTCGACGACGTCGAGCGCCAGTGGGCGGAGATCCAGAAAAACCTCTGAGTTCTCTGGCCTTCTCTCCTCATCGACTCGCACAGGGTCCCTCCGCTTCGCTGGAGGGACCCTGTGCTTGTCGATCGTCGAGAAGTCTGCCGTCCGAGGAGTTCTTCTTTGCTCATCGTCGCCGAGCCGTCCACGTGGCGGCTACCTGGCGCGGCGGGGGGGCCAAAGTGACGATCTCGCGCTGAGGTCGTCATGTTGGGCTGGAGTCGTCAAGTTGAGGTGACGATCTGGGCCGAAACTGACGACCTCGGGCATGGTTTGGGTGGCGACCACGTCGGCGAGCTGGCCCGGGCACCGGGATTAGGCGTGCGTCCAGGATGGTCGGCTGGGGCAGGTGGACTCCGGTAGACTTCCGGAACACCCATTGGTCGAGACATGAAGGATGCGTGCTGTGGCTGCACTGCAGGTCGATCTGGTCGCCGCGGACCGGCAGGTTTGGTCGGGCGAGGCGAGCATGGTCTCCGCGCGCTCCATCGACGGAGACATGGGCATCCTTCCCGGTCACACCCCGACGCTTGTGGTCCTGGCCGAGGGCGATGTGCGCATCCACTCCGGCGAGGGCGTGCGCACCGCCAAGATCGACGGCGGTTTCCTGTCGGTCGACCATGACAAGGTCACGATCGTCTCCGAATCGGTCGAAGGCGACGGCTTCTCAGCCTGAGCGCGAGCGCCGCGAGGAGACACGGCCGTGGAGCTGCTGGAGACCATTGAACTGGTCCTTGGCCTGCTCCTGCTGATCGCCCTGCTTGCCGTCGCCTTTGTCTGGTTGCGTCGCCGGTTCATCGCGGGCGACAAACCCCTGATGCTGTGCGCCGTCCGAACCCCAGCCGAGCCCGCGTGGCGGCTGGGGTTGCTGCGTTTCGGATCCAAACAACTCGACTGGTTCACCATGATGGGGCCGTCGCTGCGGCCGGCGCGGACCTGGGAACGTGTGGACCTCGTGCTCGAGGCACCGAGGCCCCCGAGCGACGTCGTACCCATCCTCGGGGAATCCCTCACCGCGACGGCCACCTCCGGCGACGCGCCCTTTGAGATTGCCATGGCACCAGCGGGTCTGACGGCGATCCGCGCCTGGATGGAGTCGCAGCCGCCCGGGCTCGGCGACCGTATGCACGCGTAACGAGATCTCAGTCGTCGTCGCCCGGATCGGTGTCGGCGACCCCTCGACGCCGCCGAGCCGGAGCCTCGGCTCGGCCGCCACCTGGCTGCCACAGCACATCGCCTCCCGCGTCGAGATTCGCCACCCGGGCCAGGATGAAGAGCAGGTCGGAGAGCCGGTTGACATAGGTCGCGCACTCGGGATTGACGCCCCCCGGTTCCGGGGCGGGGGCGGGCTCGACGGCATACGTCTCGATCGCGGCCCAGATGGCGCGCTCGGCGCGGCGCACGATCGTGCACGCGAGGTGCAGGTATGCCGATCCGGCCGACCCGCCCGGCAGGATGAACGAGCGCAGCTTCGTCAGCTCCTCGTTGTAGCGATCGCAGTCCGTCTCCAGCTCCTCGACCCAGCCGGCTTGCACGCGCAGCGGCGGGTAGTCGTAGGCCGGTCGCACCGGCGTGCACAAATCGGCCCCGACATCGAAAAGGTCGTTCTGCACCCGCAGTAGCGTCTCGCGCACATCGGCACGCAGGTCCCCGGCCGCGAGCGCGATCCCGATGGCGGCGTTCGCCTCGTTGACATCGGCATAGGCCGCCAGCCGCGGATCGGTCTTGCGGGTTCGGCTGAAATCGCCGAGCGCGGTGCTGCCGTCGTCGCCGGTGCGCGTATAGATGCGGGTGAGGTTGACCATCCCTCCAGCCTGCCGCATGTCGCGAACGGCCAGTGTTGGGGCGGTCACAACATGGTCACATCCCTTGCTGTGACGCGTGTCACCCAACCGAACGACCGCCTACTGCGTATATAACAGCAAGAGCGGAAAGTCAGGGGATCAGTTATGGGAACAGCAGCACTGCGCGAGCGCACGGTCAGCGTGCACCTCGCGCCGCACGACGATGGCATGCTGGTGACGATCGTCGGATCGATCGATGTCCACACCGCCGCCGATCTGCGGGCCGACCTGCACGCGATCATCGACGACGGCGAGGGCGCACTCCTGCTCGATCTCGCTCGCGCCGAAGTGCGCGACTCCACCGGTCTCGGCCTGCTGCTCGAATGTCGGCGCCGTGGCCGGCGCCTCGGTCGCGAGATGCGGCTGATCGCCCTGTCCCCGCACTCCGAACGGCTGCTGCGCCGCCTTGCGCTGTCGCGGCAGTATGGCGCGGCGCGGCCCGCATACCGCTGACACCACCGGCTGCCTGGCGGACGTGAGCGAACTCGCACCGCCCGCCACGCTCGTGTGGTGACCCTCACCGCGCTGGCCGCTGTCGCGCGCGCAGGCGCGCGGGTAGGTTCGCGAGCATGTCGAGCCCCGAACGTGACCGCCCCTGGGTGATGCGGACGTATGCCGGGCACTCCAGTGCCGCGGCCTCCAATGCTTTGTATCGACGCAACCTAGACAAGGGCCAGACCGGCCTGTCCGTCGCCTTCGATCTGCCGACGCAGACCGGCTACGACCCCGACCACCCGCTCGCGCGCGGCGAGGTCGGCAAGGTCGGGGTGCCCATCAGCCATATCGGCGACATGCGCGCGCTTTTCGACGGCATCCCGCTGACCGCCATGAATACCTCGATGACGATCAATGCCACGGCGATGTGGCTGCTCGCGCTCTACCAGGTCGTCGCCGAGGAGCAGGCGATCGCCGCCGGCTTGGACCCGGCCACCGCCGTGCGCGCCCTGGCCGGGACGACGCAGAACGACATCATCAAGGAGTACCTCTCCCGCGGCACCTATGTCTTCCCGCCGGGGCCCTCGATGCGCCTGCTGACGGATGTCGTGACCTATACGGTGCGCGCGATCCCGAAGTGGAATCCGACCAACGTCTGCAGCTATCACCTGCAGGAGGCCGGCGCGACGCCGGTGCAGGAGATCGCCTATGCCATGTCAACGGCCATCGCTGTGCTCGATCAGGTGCGTGACTCTGGCGTCGTGCCACCCGAGGAGTTCGGGGAGGTCGTCGCGCGGATCTCCTTCTTCGTCAACGCCGGTGTCCGGTTCGTCGAGGAGATGTGCAAGATGCGCGCGTTTGTTGCGCTGTGGGAGGAGCTGACGAGCGAGCGGTATGCCGTGGCCGACCCCAAGCAGCGCCGCTTCCGCTATGGCGTGCAGGTCAATTCGCTCGGGCTGACCGAGGCGCAGCCAGAGAACAACGTCCAGCGCATCGTCTTGGAAATGCTGGCTGTGACCCTGTCGAAGGGTGCCCGGGCGCGGGCCGTGCAGCTGCCCGCGTGGAATGAGGCGCTCGGCCTGCCGCGCCCGTGGGACCAGCAATGGTCGCTGCGCATTCAGCAGGTGCTCGCCTACGAGTCGGACCTGCTGGAGTACGACGATCTCTTCGCCGGATCGCCGGTGGTCGAGTCCAAGGTGGCCGAGTTGGTCGCCGGGGCGAAGGCCGAGATGGCCCGGATCGCCGACCTCGGCGGGGCCGTCGCGGCGGTCGAGTCCGGCTATATGAAGTCCGCCCTGGTCGCCTCGCACGCGCGGCGGCGCGGCCGGATCGAGGCCGGCGAGGACATCATCGTCGGCGTCAACAAATTCGAGACGACCGAGCCGAATCCGCTGACGGCCGACCTTGGAACGGCGATCCAGACCGTGGACGCCGGGGTCGAGGCGGCGGCGGCCGAGGCGGTGCGGGCCTGGCGGGCCGCCCGCGACGCCGACCCGGCCAAGCGGGATCGGGCGGTGGCCGCGCTGGCTGCCCTGAAGGAGGCAGCGGCGGGGTCCGGGAGCCTGATGCCGGCGAGCCTGGAGTGCGTGCGCGCCGAGGTCACGACGGGGGAGTGGGCCGGCGCGCTGCGCGAGGTCTTCGGCGAATTCCGCGCTCCCACAGGGGTTTCCGGCTCGGTTGGGGTGGCCGATTCCGGTGAGGAGTTGCTCGCCGTGCGTGCGCGGGTGCGCGATCTGGAGTCCGAGCTTGGCGAGAAGTTGCGGCTGCTCGTCGGCAAGCCCGGCCTCGACGGCCACAGCAATGGGGCCGAGCAGATTGCGGTGCGCGCCCGGGATGCCGGCTTCGAGGTGATCTATCAGGGCATCCGGCTGACCCCGGAGCAGATCGTCGCGGCCGCCGTCGCCGAGGATGTCCATCTCGTGGGCGTCTCGATCCTCTCCGGTTCGCACATGGAACTGGTGCCCGAGATCCTGCGCGGGCTGGCCGAGGCGGAGGCGGGCGACATACCCGTGGTCGTCGGCGGAATCATCCCCGAGGCCGACGCCGCGGCGCTGCGCGAGCTCGGGGTGGCCGCGGTCTTCACGCCGAAGGACTTCGGGCTCAACGAGATCATGGCGCGCTTCGTCGACATCATCCGCGAGAGCCGCATTTCGGCGCCCGTCGCCTGACCGGTTCGGCTGGCGTGCGGCGGCCTATGGTGGGCCGGTGAGCCTGTTCTGCCCCGCAACGCTGATCGTCGCGCGCCACGGCGACGCGGCATACACCGTGGGCGCCGACACTCTCTCGGACGAGGGCGGCGTGCTCACCGATCTCGGTCGCGTGCAGGCGGCGGCCTTGGCCGAGGCGCTCCGGGACCGGCGGATCGCGCTGGTCTATACCAGTCCCCTCGGGCGTGCCGTCGAGACCGGGATGATCGTCGCCCAGGCGCTCGGCGTGCCGATCCGTCAGCAGGACGGCTTGCAGGAGTTCCGTGTCGCCGACCTCGCGGGCGCGCGCTTCGACGATGACCGACTCACCACGACGTATGCCGCCTGGCTGGCCGACGACCTATCCCCCCGGATCCCCGGGGGCGAGTCGGGCGAGGAGGTGCTGGCGCGCTTCGGGGAGGCGCTGTCGAGCATCGCCGACCTGCATCGCGGCGAGACGGTGCTGGTGATCAGTCACGGTGGCGCGATGTCGCTGGGCTTGCCGCGGCTGGCACTCGGCGCCGTCCCCAGCCCGCCGCCTCCGCTCGCGAACTGCGCGCACGTCGAGGTCCAAGCCGGCGACGACGGTTGGACCCTCGGCCCCTGGCCGGGCGCCACCCGCTAAAACAAGCGGTGCTCGGAGGCGTCGATGCCTTTGAGGTCGTCATAGTCGAGCACCACGCAGCGGATGCCGCGGTCCTCGGCAAGGGTGCGGGCTTGCGGCTTGATCTGTTGTGCCGCAAAGACTCCCGTCACCGGGGCCAGGTGTGGGTCGCGGTTCATCAGTTCCAGATAGCGAGTGAGTTGCTCGACGCCGTCGATCTCGCCGCGCCGCTTGATCTCCACGGCCACGGTCACGCCGGAGGCGTCCTTCGCGAGGATGTCGACCGGCCCGATGGCGGTCATGTATTCGCGCCGGACCAGCTGATAGCCATCGCCGAGGGTGTGGATGTGCTCGGCGAGCAGCGCCTGCAGGTGAGCCTCGACGCCATCCTTGACTAGTCCAGGATCGACGCCGAGGTCGAACGAGGAGTCCGACAGCACCTCATACAGTCTGATCCGCAGGTGGTCATCGGACTTGGTATGCCGCACCACCCACACCAGGCCCACCCCCTCGGCGGCCTCGGTCTCATCGGGCGCGGTCTCGGCCATCGAGCACGGCGGCGACATCCAGTTCAGCGGCTTGTAGGAACCACCATCGCTGTGGATGAGCACCGAGCCGTCGGCCTTGACCATGAGCAGTCGCGTCGCGAGCGGCAGGTGGGCCGTCAGTCGCCCGACATAATCCACGCTGCATTGGGCTATGACGACTCGCACAAGGGGAGAGCCTACTTCTGCGCGTCGTGGACCAGGATCGCGATCTGGACGCGGTTGTCGACGCCGAGCTTGGTGAACAGCCGCCCGACGTGCGCCTTGACCGTCGCGACCGACATATACAGCTCGCCGGCGATCTCCTGATTGGACAATCCCCGGCCGATCGCCTGCGCGACCTCCACCTCGCGGTCTGTCAGCGTGGCGAGCTTGCCCTCGGCGGCGGCGCGAGCCGATTGCGCCGCACCCAGCTCCGGCTGGGCGACGGCCGCGATCAGTTGCGCCGTCACGCTGGGGGAGAGCATCGGCTGGCCGTCGGCGACTGCACGGACCGCTTCCACCAGGCGCGCAGGCGGGGTGTCCTTGAGCAGGAAACCCGCGGCGCCCGCGCGCAGCGCCTTGAGCACCAGGTCATCGGCGTCGAAGGTCGTCAACACCAGAATCCGCGGCGGATCGGGCATCGCGAGGATCGCCTCCGTCGCGCTCAGGCCGTCACGGCGCGGCATCCGAATGTCCATCAGGACGACATCGGGCCGGTGCTCGGCGACGACCCGCACCGCGTCCTCCCCATCGACCGCCTCGGCAACGATTGCGATGCCGGGGTCGCCCCCGAGGATCAGCCCTAACCCGGTGCGCACCATCGGGTCGTCGTCGACAAGCACCACCCGGATCTCCCCACTCACGCCCCGCCCCGATCGTTGACCCATTTTTCTCCCGATGCCGAAAGTCTGCGCTCGTCCGTGCTTTTAAGCAGGGGGTCAGCGCAGACTTCCGGGGTGAAGTCGGCGGTGGCCTCGGCGGGCCAGGGGAGCCAGGCGCTCACGACATACCCACCGTCGGTGTCCGAGCCGTGACGCAGACGCCCACCGGCGAGCGAGACGCGCTCGGCGAGACCCAACAGCCCGAGTCCGGATGCCGGTAGGGCCTTCGGCAAGGGCCGCACTGGACGGGGATTTCGCACGTCGATCGTCAGCCCCGCGGCCGGCCGTCCGGCCAGCCGCACCGTCACAGCCGTGCCCGGCGCGTGTTTGCGGGCATTCGTCAGGGCCTCCTGGACCACGCGGTATGCCGCCCGCCCGGCCCCCGTGGGCACCTTCCCCACGGTCTCATCGCTCAGGGTGACCCGGCTGCCGAGGCTGCTCGCCTCGCCGATCAGGGCCGGCAGGTCGGTGATCTCGGGTTGCGGCGGTTCGGGGGCGTCCGCACCGGCCTGCGAATCGGGCCGCGGTTCGCGCAGGACGCCGAGCACCTCGCGCAGATCGGCGAGCGCCTGATGGGCATTGGATTCGATCGTCGCCAGCGCGCTGCGCACCTGATCGGCTGGCAGATCAGTGCGATAGTTCAGGGCGCCGGCGTGCATCGCCACGAGTGAAATGCGGTGTGCCAGAACGTCATGCATCTCGCGCGCGATGCGCGTCCGCTCGCCGGCGGCGGCCTGCGCGGCCCGCCGCTGGGCATCCAATTCCGCCGCCTCGGCGCGCTCCCGGTGCAACTCGCGACGGCCGCCGACGGCATACCCCACCGCGACGATGACCGCGACCAGAAGCACGATGAGGATGAGCATGACCAGCAGCGGCGTGCTAGTCGTTGGATCGCTGGGATAGAGCCGCTCGACGGCCACGCCGCTGGCGACATTCAGCGGGGCGAGCCAGGCCAGCTCGCGCCACCGGCGGCGGGCGGCAACGGAGGCGAGGACGAGGAGAACTGCCCCGCCAGCGGAGGTCGAGATGACACCGAGCAGGGTGACGACGAAGGCGATGAGCAAGGGGCGGCGACGACGCCAGATCGTCAGCACGCCAGCGATGACCCCGAGCACAGGATCAGCAAGAAACAGCCACACCGAGCGCCACTCGGGCACATTGGGCGCCAAGGTCGTCACGACGGTTGTCCACGCGAGCAGTCCCAGCACGACGACAAAGGCGATGCGCCATAGCTTGCCCGGCAGCCGGACCGGCGGCTGGGCAGGGTCGCGGGCGGGCGGCATACCTCCAAGGGTAGGCGGCGCGACGCCGGGCGCCGCAGCGACTCAGGTCCCTACCCGGCACCCGGGAGATAGACCAAAGTCGGGGGTGGAATGAGTCGTTGTACCGATGTGCGGGCCTAGGCGTGCGGGCCAGAGTTGAGGTCATGATCACCGTGGAGAACCTCACCAAGCGCTATGGCAGCTTTACCGCCGTCGACGACATCAGCTTCGAGGTCACGCCCGGATCGGTCGTCGGCTTCCTGGGCCCCAATGGCGCGGGCAAGTCGACCGCGATGCGGATGATGACGGGACTCACGCCGCCGACCAGTG
The DNA here is from genome assembly GCF_039531185.1 of Nostocoides veronense. Lineage (NCBI taxonomy): Bacteria > Bacillati > Actinomycetota > Actinomycetes > Micrococcales > Intrasporangiaceae > Nostocoides > Nostocoides veronense. The sequence goes on along the minus strand of NZ_BAAAPO010000042.1, from coordinate 191,477 downwards.
GTCGCTCGATGATCCTGGGCCGCGACTATCGCCAGCTGCCGAATCCGGCGCGCCACGTCGGCGTCATGCTTGATGCCGCCGCGCAGCACCCCGGCCGCACCGGGAAGGAGGTGCTGCACCTAATCGGCATGACGATCGATGCGCCCAAGGCGCGCGTCGAGCAGTCCCTCGAGCTCGTCGGGCTGACCCCCGACGAAGCCAAGCGACGGGTGCGCAACTACTCCCTCGGCATGCGCCAGCGCCTCGGCCTGGCCGGCGCGCTGATGGGTGACCCGCAAGTCCTCATCCTCGACGAGCCGGCCAATGGCCTTGACCCGCAAGGGATTCACTGGATGCGCCAGTTGCTCCGGGCGTATGCGGACCAGGGCGGCACGGTGCTGCTGTCCAGTCACCTGCTGCATGAAGTGCAGATCATCGCCGACGAATTGGTCATGATCGGGCGCGGCAAGATCGTCGCCCAAGGACGCAAGGAGGAGCTGCTCGGCGCGCAAGGCACCCGTGTCGGGTCGCTGGACAACGAGCGCCTCGCCGACGCCGTGCGACGGGCCGGCCTCGAGCTCACCGGCGACCGAACCGGCCTGCTGGTCAAGGCCACACCCGAGGCCGTCGGGAGGATCGCCTTGGACGCGGGGATCGTCCTGACCGAACTGCATACGACCGGCTCCGAGGGGCTTGAGCAGCTCTTCCTTAGCCTGACCGCCGCCGACGCCCGCGATGCCGCGGCCGCCTGAAAGGACCCAATATGACTGCCGTACTTGACCCCGCGACCTCGCATCTGACCCACGGACGCCCCGCGATCACGGACGTGCGCGGCATCCCCTTCACGCGGCTCGCGCGCGTGGAATTGCGCAAAATGGTCGACACCCGCGCGGGCCGGTGGATGCTCATCGTCATGTCGGCGGTCTCCGCCTTGATCGTCGCCGCGATGGTCATCTGGGGCACCCCCGACGAGAGCACCTTCAGCGTCTTCGTCGGCGTGACCTCCTTCCCGCTCATCGTGCTGCTGCCGATCGTCGGCATCATGGCGGCGACCGCCGAGTGGAGTCAGCGCACGGGGCTGGTGACCTTCACCTTGGAGCCGCGCCGCAGCCGGGTTCTGCTCGCCAAGGTCGTGGCGGGCGTTCTGCTGGGCCTGCTCGTCGTGGCCGCATCCTTTGCGGCCGCTGCGCTCGGGCATCTGCTCACCATCGCGCTGCGCGACACGCCGGGCGACTGGTCGATGTCCTGGCGGGTCGTGCTCGGCTTCGTCGTCGCGATGACGATCTTCATCATCCAGGGCCTCGGGTTCGGCTTCGCCGTGTTGAACACGCCCGTCGCGATCGTTGCCTCGATCCTGCTGCCGACCATTTGGTCGATCGTCGGGGCCTTCCCCAAGCTGCAGACGGCCGCCACCTGGCTGGACCTCAACCGCACCATCGACCCGCTGATGTCCGGCTCCATGACCGGCGCGGATTGGGCGCATCTGGGGACCGCGTCGGCCGTGTGGATCGGCATACCCCTGGCCATCGGCTCCTGGCGGGTGCTGACCCGCGAGGTGAAGTAGCCACGACCGAAGCCTCGGAGCCGGCTCGCTGCAGGGGGCGAGCCGGCCCCGACGTCTGTCCGCCCGGCATACTCGATGGCTATGGGGCGCGGGGCGAGGGTGAGCGATATCGGCGAGATCGCCGCGGGGATGCCACATGCTCAGCTGTATGACGAGTCCGCCGACCGCCCGATCTGGCAGGTCGGGGGCAAGTCCTTCGTCTTCGGTCGCTCGCCGCGGCCCGATGCCGTCGATCCGGCCACGGGGGAGCTGGCGGCGCGCCGCCGGGCCCGGCTGGCGTCGCGCGAATAGGCCGCGTCCCGGGGGCGAGGAGGGGTGGCGGGACTCACGTCGCCATGGCATGGCCGCGGCATACCTCCAATGACAGACTCGCCGGTATGTCGCGTGAGTTCACCAAAGTCGGTGTCGTCGGTCTCGGGACCATGGGTGCGGGGATCGCGGAAGTCTTCGCCCGCAACGGAATTGAGGTCGTCGCCGTCGAAGTCGACCCCGATGCACTGGAGCGCGGCCAGGGTTTCGTCACCAAGAGCACCGGTCGCGCGGTGAGCCGGGGGAAGCTCGCGCAGGAGGACGCCGACGCGCTGCAAGCCCGCATCCGCTTCACGACCGAGATGAGTGACTGCGCCGACTGTCAGCTCGTTGTTGAGGCCGTGCCGGAGCGCATCGAGCTCAAGAAGGCGATCCTAACCGCGCTCGACGACATCGTCGCCGATGACGCCATCTTGGCGACGAACACCTCCTCCCTGCCGGTCACCGAGATCGCGGTGGCGACCAAAGACCCCAAGCGGGTGGTCGGCATGCACTTCTTCAACCCGGCCCAGGTCATGCAGTTCGTCGAGGTCATCAAGACGGTCATCACCGCCGATGATGTCTTCGCGGACGTCAAGGCGCTCGCGGACCGCCTCGGCAAGCAGCCGGTTGTCGTGGGCGACAAGGCCGGCTTCATCGCCAATGCGCTGCTCTTCGGCTACCTCAACCACGCCGTGTCGATGTATGAAAGCAAGTACGCATCGCGCGAAGATCTCGATGCCGCAATGCGATTCGGCTGCGGCTACCCCATGGGTCCGCTCGCGCTGCTCGACCTCATCGGTCTCGACACGGCATACGAGATCCTCGACACGATGTATAAGCAGGGCCGCGACCGCCTGCACGCCCCGAGCCCGATCATCAAGCAGATGGTCAGCGCCGGGCTCACCGGCCGCAAGAGCGGGCGCGGTTTCTATACCTATGCCGCCCCAAGCTCCCCCGAGGTTGTGGCCGACGCGCAAACCCCGAGCGGCGAGCCGCCGGCCGGGGTGGCCCTGCGCACCATCGAATCCGTCGGCGTTGTTGGGTCGGGGACGATGGCGACCGGCATCATCGAGGTCTTTGCCAAGGCCGGCTATGCCGTCACTTTCGTCGCGCGCGGCCAGGACAAGGTCGATGGGGTGCTCGCGGCGATCGCGAGGTCTCAGGCCAAGATGATCGATCGGGGTCGCCTGACCCAGGAGGACGCGGACGCCATCAACGGCCGGATCACGGGGGCGACCGAGCGCTCGGCGCTGGGCGATGTCGACCTCGTCGTCGAGGCGATCGCCGAGGATCTGGAGGTCAAGCAGCAGCTCTTCCGCGAGCTGGACGAGATCTGCAAGCCGGGCGCGATCCTCGCGACGACGACCTCGAGCCTGCCGATCATCGACTGCGCGAAGGTCACCTCGCGACCCGGTGATGTCATCGGCATGCACTTCTTCAATCCGGCGCAGATCATGAAGCTCGTCGAGGTCGTGCATACCGTCGCCACCGGCGCCGATGTGATCGCGACCGTGCAGGCGCTGTGCGGCTCGGTCGGCAAGGTGGCCGTGACCTGCGGGGACCGCAGTGGTTTCATCGTCAACGCCCTGCTCTTCCCCTATCTCAATGACGCCATCAAGATGCTGCAGGCCAATTACGCCACCGCTGATGACATCGACACGGCGATGAAGACCGGGTGTGGACTGCCGATGGGGCCTTTTGAGTTGCTCGACGTTGTCGGCCTCGATGTCTCGCTGGCGATCCAGCGCGAGCTCTACCTGGAGTTCCGCGAGCCCGGTTTTGCCCCCGCCCCGCTCCTGGAGCACCTCGTCCAGGCGGGCTACCTCGGCCGCAAGACCAAGCGCGGCTTCCGCACCTACGAATAGCCCGCCCCAAGCCCTACCGAGCCCGTCCCAGACGTCACAACTTTCCCGCCCAATGCCGGAACACTGACATATGGGAGGGAAGCTTGTCTCCCAGACGTCAGGGTTCTCTCCCAAACCAGCCGCGGCACGCCGGCTCGGATGGGCCAGGATGGACCGCGTGATCGATGACGCGTCGTTGCTGCGGGACATCCCGCTGACAAGCGTTGGCCTGGATCGCGCGGCCGAGCGGCGCGGCGAGCCCGGCTTAATCGAGGCCCTGCTGGCGGATGCCGACACCCTGGTCCTGCCGCTCGCCGACGGCCGTGCCCCGGGGTATGCCGCCCGGCCAGGTCCCGCGGACCCGCCGGAGAGTGTGGGTCCAGGCCTTGCCTGGCGGGCACCCGAGGCGGGGGATTCGGCCTATGACGCGATCTTCCTCGGTGTGTCCGCTGACCGGCCTCATGTGGCGCTGCTGCTCCCGCCAGAGGAGGCGCAGGACGGCTGGCTCACCTTGCGCGGGCACGGCGCCGATCTGAACCCCGTGGACAGTGAAGCCTTCGCGACGGCGGTGGCTCTCGCGAATTGGCATGCGGCACATACACATTGCCCACGCTGCGGCGTGCCCACCGAACTCGCCAACGCGGGCTGGACGCGTCGCTGCCCGGCCGATGGCAGCGAGCATTTCCCGCGGACCGACCCCGCGATCATCGTCGCGGTCCTCGATCCGGACGACCGGTTGCTGCTCGCCCGGCATCCCGCGTGGCCGCAGGGGCGGTTGTCAGTGCTCGCTGGTTTCGTGGAACCCGGCGAGTCACTGGCGATGGCGGTGGCTCGTGAGGTTCACGAGGAAGTGGGGGTTGTATGCCGTGACGTTCGGTATCTGGGCGATCAGCCGTGGCCGTTCCCCGCCTCGCTCATGCTCGGCTTCGAGGCGCGCGCCGACGACTCGACGCTGCGGCTCGACGGCACTGAGATTGCGGAGGCGCATTGGGTGACCCGGGCGGAATACCGCGCCAAGCTCGCATCCGGTGAGTGGGCCGGGGGAGGAACGTCGCTGTCGATCTCCCGGCGCTTGATCCTGCGGTGGCTGGACAGCTGATAGGACGGCGAAGGTCACCGAACGCGCGCGCCGATCCCCTCATCGGAACCCGAGCCGGTCTCGTCAGGGTCCTGGTCCGTGGCACTAGCGTCGACGGCCTTTGTGCTCGGCGCCGTGACGACGGGGGTGTTCGCCCAGGCAGCAGCGGAGTTCGTTGTCACGGTAATCCCGCCGGAGAGACTGAGGGTGGCGACGCCGGCGGCGATGGCAGCTGCCCGCTTGGACCGCACGATCATCAGGCTCTCCTGCCATGCAGTGGTTGGACCGCCCGCCGGGGCGGCGACGGAGGCTCCCACGTCCACGCGCCCCGGCGAAGGGCACAGTCATCGTGGCCCTCGAGGCTGAGTGCGGTCTGAGGGCACGCTGGCAGTTTCCGAGGAACAGTTAGCGTGAACTTCATGACCCTCGCTCTGGACTCGCTGTCGGCCGCCCAGCGTGACCTGCTGACCCAGTGGCTGCCAGGCCTGCAGGTCGAGGCCGATCACTCCTGGGGACTGGTGGGGACGACGGTGCTCGAGGTCACGCAGGCGGGCGAACGACTCATCGTCAAGGCCGGCGGGCCGGCGGATCACCACATCGCTCGGGAACTGGCAGCCCATCGTGCCCACCTGGCGCCCTGGACCTCGATCGGCCGCGCCCCACTACTACGCCATGCGGACCTCGCCGAGAAGATCCTCGTGACCGAATACCTCCCGGGGCGGCTCGTGCTCGGCGATCCCGCCGCCGACGCGACCGAGACCTACGTCCAGGCCGGCGATTTGCTGCGTCGCCTCCATGCCCAGGGCGGTCCCGTCGATCCGGACTATGCACATCGGCTCCGGGACCACGCTCGGCGCTGGCTCGACGGGCCACACCGCATACCACCGGACACCGAGGAGCGTCTGCGCGCTGAACTCGATCGCTGGGTCCCGGAACCGGCGGCCTTGGTCCCGACCCATGGGGATTGGCAGCCGCGCAACTGGCTGATCCACGACGGCCTCGTGAGTGTCATCGACTTCGGGCGAGCGGACTTGCGCCCGGCGATGAGTGACCTAGCCCGACTTGCCGCGCAGGACTTTCGACGCGATCCTCGCCTGGAGGCGGCCTTCTTCGAGGGCTATGGCCCCGATCCACGAGAGCCGCACGCCTGGCATCGCCTGTGCCTCAGCGAGGCCATCGGCACCGCCGCCTGGGCATACCAAGTTGGCGATGAGTCCTTTGAGGCGCAAGGCCACCGGATGATCGACGACGCCTTGGCCGCCGCGCCCGACTGAGCCAACCAAGCCTTTAGGCGAGGCGCTTCTTGACCTCGATCAGTGAGGGATTGGTGGCGGTGGAGCCATCCGGGAAGAGCAGCGTGGGCACCGTCTGGTTGCCGTTATTGGCCTCCATCACGAAGACCAGCGCGTCGGGGTCCTCTTCGATGTTGACCTCGGCATACGCAAGGCCGGCCCGATCCATCTGAGACTTCAGCCGCTTGCAATAGCCGCACCAGGTCGTCGAGAACATCGTGACGCTGCCGGCAGGGGGTGCCTGGACGGGCATGGGGGAACTCCTCTAAGAGTGAATGGTGATTGGGACAACGTCAGTGCGGCCAACTACCTTCCCATCATGGCCCATCCCGATCCGGACGCGATCCTCGCGGCGCTCGATCCCGAGCAACGCGAAGTGGCCGCCGCGCCACTGGGCCCGATGCGGGTGATCGCCGGCGCCGGCACCGGCAAGACCCGCGCCATCACCCACCGCATCGCGTATGGCGTCCGGTCCGGACAACTCAACGCCCCCCAGGTGCTGGCCCTGACTTTCACCGCGCGCGCGGCCGGTGAGATGCGCACCCGGCTGCGCGATCTCGGGGTGGCCGGCGTCCAAGCCCGGACTTTCCACGCCGCGGCCCTGCGCCAAGTCCACTATTTCTGGCCCAAGGTCGTTGGCGGTGGCGCTCCCGAGGTGATGGCCTCCAAGGCGGCCGCGGTGGCCGAGGCCAGCGGCCGGTTGCGTCTGCGCCTGACCCGGGACGAGTTGCGCGATGCCGCCGCCGAGATCGAATGGGCCAAGGTCGGCATGCTCACCGCCGAGACTTATGCCCGCGCGGCCACCCGCGCCCGCCGCACCCCGCCCGGCATGGACGTCACGGCGATGGCCCGGCTGATGAGCGCCTATGAAGAGGTCAAGGACGAGCGCGGCGTCATCGACTTCGAGGACGTCCTGCTGGTGACCCTCGGGATGATCCGCAAGGACGCGCGCATGGCGCAGGCGGTGCATGAGCAATATCGCCATTTCGTCGTCGACGAATATCAGGATGTCAACGCGCTCCAGCAAGCGCTGCTGCTCGCCTGGCTCGGCGATCGCCACGACCTGTGTGTGGTCGGCGACCCGGCTCAGACGATCTACTCCTTCACTGGCGCGAGCGCCGACCATTTGCGCACGTTCCCGTCCCACCATCCCGGCGCGGTCACCCACGAGTTGGTCCGCAACTATCGCTCCAGCCCGCAGATCGTCGCCCTCGCCAACGGCCTCGCGCGCGGCCCGAGCGGCTCTCGTCGTTGGGGCGGGGTCGAGTTGCTCGCCCAGCGGGAGGCGGGTCCGGAGCCGGTGCTCACCGCATACGACGACGACCCCGCGGAAGCCGCCGGCGTCGCCGCCTTGATCGCCAAGGCCATCGCCGCCGGCACCTCGCCGCGCGAGATCGCCATTCTGTTTCGCACCAATGGGCAAAGCGAAGCCTTTGAAAGCGCGTTGTCCCACAAGGACATCCCCTATCTCGTCCGGGGCGGGGAGCGCTTCTTCCAGCGTCGCGAGGTGCGCGAAGCGATCGTCCTGCTGCGCGGCGGCGCACGCTCCGATGACGGTAGCACCGAGCTGCCAGAGCTCGTGCGCACGATCCTCGGCGGCGCCGGCTGGGCCGCCCTCGCGCCCGTCGGCGGAGGCGCTGCCCGCGAACGCTGGGAATCCCTCGAAGCGATCGCCGTCCTCGCCGACCAGTTCGTCGCGGGTATGCCGGCCGCGACCCTCCCCGACTTCCTGCGCGAGCTCGACGAGCGGGCCGCTGCGCAGCACGCGCCGGCCGTCGAAGGCGTCACCTTGGCGTCGCTGCACGCGGCCAAGGGCCTGGAATGGGATGTCGTCGTGCTCGCCGGCGTGAGCGACGGGCTGCTCCCGATCGTCATGGCCGAGACCAATGCCGAGATCGACGAGGAACGCCGCCTGCTGTATGTCGGTATGACGCGCGCTCGCCGCGCCCTGCACCTCACCTGGGCCCGGTCCAAGGTCGCGGGCGGCCGGGCCTCGCGCCGCCCGTCGCGCTTCCTCGGAGGTCTAGTGGAGGGCGCGAGCGCCCCCAGCGCGGGGAACGGCGGCAAGCCGAGCAAGCCGAGCAAGGTGAAGAAGGACCGCTTGCCCGCCCGCTGCCGCACCTGCGGCGAGGTGCTCGCCTCCGCGGCCGAGCGGACGACGGGGCGCTGCGCAACCTGCCCGGCGACCTATGACGAGGCGACCTTCGAGGCGCTGAAGACCTGGCGATCGGCCGTGGCCAAGACGGCGAGCTGGCCCGCCTATGTCGTCTTCACCGACGCCACGCTCACGGCGATCGCGGAAACCAAGCCCGCCGATGCGGCCGCCCTCACGCTGATTCCTGGTGTGGGACAACGGAAATTGACCCTTTATGGCGCGTCCGTGCTCGCCGTCCTCGGGGGCGCCGACCCGGCCCAAGCCGCCGCCCAGATCACGAAATCCGATCTGATCCGTTAATTCACATGACAGCAGGCGCCTTTGGCGTCTACCCTCGCAGGGGACGCCAACCGGCGTCAGCACACCCCGAGCTTCTCGAAGGAGGCAGCCACCATGAGCACGAGCATCGTGAACCCCACCTGGACCGATCTGGCCATGACGGCTGCCCTCCCGCACGGCACCGGCGATGCCTATGGTCGCGAGCGCATCTCCGCCGCCTCCGCCGTCTTCGTCGCCACCGCCCAGGGCACCACTGGATCTCCGCCTGGAGCAGCCACTCACTGACAAGTGGCAGCACACCTCCAGGCCGCGGATCCGAACAGGATCCGCGGCCTTTGTCATTTCCCCAGCCCGCCCGACCAGACCCCACCACAGCACCCACGCCGATGCAGACCGACGAGAAGCCCACGACAACCCGCGCCACACCCGGCGCACCAACTGACCGCCCCACCGGGCGGCCGAACAAGGAGGTGACCCACCCCATGCAGCTCACCGCGCTGCTCGACTATGGCTCCACGGCCACCCTCACCACGGGTGAGATTCCGTGTCAGTCGAACGACCCCGAACTCTGGTTCGCGGACACGCCCGATGGCGTCGAGTTCGCCAAGGCGCTCTGCGTCAGCTGCCCGATGATCGAGGCCTGCCTCGACGGGGCGCTCGCGCGGCGCGAAGCCGCCGGTGTCTGGGGTGGGCAGTACTTCGTCGATGGCACCGTTGTCGCCCGCAAGCGGCCCCGTGGCCGGCCGCGGAAGGACTCCCACGCCGCCTGACGTTCACCTCTCGCTGCCCCGTCCGGTCCATCCGGGCGGGGCAGCCGCATTAGGGTCGGGCCGTGCGTGCCCTCCACCGCGATCACGAGCGCGTCGTCGCTGCCCTGCTGACCGCCGATCTGGCGCCGATCGTTGATCTCGTGGTGTGGGCGGCGCCAGATCCTGATGGCACGCAGGTGGCGTATGCCGCGAGCCATCTCGGCCGGGTGCGGCTCGAGCCGGGCGGGCGGCATACGGTCCTGAACGGGGTCGATCCCATCGCCAGCGAGGATCCGATGGCCTTCCTGCCGTATGCCGCGGAGCTGGCCGATCCGTCGCCCTCACCATCGACCCGCAATGCCTATCCGCTTGCGGCAGAACGGCTTTTGAGCTTCTTCGCCCACCCGGACCGCAGCCCGGACCTCGCGATCGTGCACAGCCCGAAGCACTACTTCCCCGAGGCCAAAGGCCATGTCGGAGAGCACGGTTCGCTCGACGTCATACAGTCCCGCGCGCCGCTGATCGTTAGCGGTGCCCGCGCTGCGCGCCGGGGATATGCCGATGCCTGGGCCCGCCTGATCGACGTGGGCCCGACCTTGGCGTGGCTGGCCGGGGTCCCGGAATCCGACCTGCGCGACCGGGCCGGCCGGGCGCTCGACGGCCACGTGCTGTACGACTTCGTCGTCCCCGGTGAGGCCGGGCCGGTCGTCGGAATCCTGTGGGACGGAGCGCATTGCGGCGATCTGCTGCATCTCGCCGAGACGGGCGAGCTGCCCGGCGTCGCGCGGCTGATCGAGCGGGGGAGCGCCTTGCGTGGGGGCGCCGTCGCGCAGTTCCCGAGCATCACGCTGACCAACCACACCTCGATCCTCACCGGCGTTGGGCCCGGGCGGCACGGGGTGATGGGCAATGTCTATTTCGACCGCGCGACGGGCGAGCGCGTCGTGCCCAATGACGAGTCGACTTGGCATCGCAGCAGCGAATGGCTGCGCGATGACGCGCGCACTGTCTTCGAGATGGTGGCCGACCACCTCGCCCCGACCGGGGCTCCTCGGACGGCGAGCATTGATGAGGCGATCGACCGCGGCGCCGACTTTTCGACGATGCAACTCATCCGCGCCAGCGGCAGCTCGCGTGGCGCGGGTGGGCTCGGCGACCAACTGCCGGACGCGGCCACTTCTCCCTTCCTGGGCGACCCGGCGCATCTTGCGGACGGCTATTTTCGGTGGGGGACGCGGGTTGATGACCTTGGCCTGCAACAGATTCGGCAACTCTTCGCCTCCCCGGGCACCGCGCCTCGCCTGACCTGGTGGGCCAATGTCGTCACCGATGCGGGGCACCACGGGGGCGGCCCACGCTCCGAGATCGCGCGCGCCGCGCTGCGGCAGTCCGATGCCCGCCTGGTCGCCTTCCTCGACCATCTCGACGGCCTCGGCGTGGGCGATGAGGTGACGATTCTGCTGACCGCCGACCACGGTTTCGAGGGCACCGATCCGCTGGTGCGTGGGTCGTGGGCCGAGGCGCTGGCCGCCACCGGCGTGCCGCTGCGGGACGAGGGACCGGGCCTGGTCTACCTCCTGTGACGTAGAACGCCGGCACCTGATTCGACCATTTCGTCACAACTCGTCCGTTTCGGCGTCACTCCCACCGCCGGATGGGGGACTCACGACCGAACGGTCGAGTCACAACCGAATGGGGGAGTCAGCGGCGCGGGAGGATTCGCGGCTGATGATCCAACCACTCCACGAAGCGCTCCCCGCCGAGGTCGGCCTCGGGGCCAGGCAGGACGACGCCCTCAGCGAAGGCTCGCATCGTGCCCCCGACCGCGGGCACGTCCACGCGTCGGGGCACCGACTTGCCCGTATGCCGTGCCACCAGTTCCGCGATCTCGCGCGCTGCGAAGCGGTCCGGGCCGGCGAGATCGGTGGCGCGGGTGAAGCCGGTCGGTGCCGGGCTCGTCGCGAGCTCGGCCAACCGCTGACCGACGATAGCGATGTCGACGGGCTGGATCTGCATTCCTCGCACGCCGAGACTGAGGGGCCCGATCCGCATACCCGCGAGCGCTGCGGCGAGGGAGTGGAATTGGGTGGCGCGCAGCACGGTGACGGGGATGGGCAGGTCCCGAAGAGCCATCTCGGCGGCATATTTCATCCGGTAGTAGGCATAGGGGTGGTGGTCGACCCCGACGATGGAGATATAGACCAGGTGCGCCGGGCGCTCCATCGCCGCGACCGCCTCACCGAGGCGTCGCGTCCCGCCCAGCGTCACCGCGCGAAACTCCCACGGCCGCAACGTATCTGCCGTGTGCACCACGGCGTCAGCACCCCTCAACACCTCGGCAAGCCCAACCCCGGTGCGCAGGTCGACGCCGCTGCGCCGGCTCGCGCTGACGGCCTCGTGCCCGGCGCGTCCTAACGCAGCCATGACCTCGCGTCCAAGATTGCCAGCCCCACCTGTCACGACGATCCGCATACCCCGATCGTGGCACGGGCTATCGTCGAGCGGGTGCGGGAGTTGGTGGAATCGTGGCCGTTCTGGGCCGTCTACCTCTTCTTCTTCGGCGGCGCCATGGTCCGCTCCCATGTGACCTATGCCGTGGGCCGTGGCCTGCGAGCCGGCGCGGGCCGCTCCGGGTCGAGGCGCCCGGCTCCCGGTCGGATGGCGCGCCGTCTGGACGGGCCGGCCCTGCGGCGGGCGGAGACCGCCATGGCGCGCTTCGGTGCCCCGCTGGTCACTCTGTCCTTCCTCACCGTCGGTGTGCAGACCCTGCTCAATGCCGCTGCGGGTGGGCTGCGGATGCCGTTGCGCCGCTACACGCCGGCGGCGATCGTCGGGTCCCTGCTGTGGGCCGGCCTGTATACGACCGCCGGCTTCGCCATCCTCGAAGCGATCCGCGGGGCCCTGCCCTGGTGGTCGCTGGTCGGCGCGGTGGTTGCCGGCGCCGCTGTGCTCTTGGTCACGACGGTGGTGCGCACGCGACTCGACGATTCCGAAACGGGCTCGTGACCAGCCAAGACACCGGCATACCCGCCGGTCGTGTCACCTGGTGAACGGCAACAGCGCGCCGGCAAGCCCGAACTAAGCTGACGTTCAGCACAAGGTTGTGCCGTCCGGGCCCCGATCCGTTTTCGCGCCAGTGCGCCGGTGGGGCCGTCCCGTCCCACGAAGGAACAGTGCTCATGACCAAGCCGGTCGTGCTCATCGCCGAGGAACTCTCGCCCGCCACCCTGGATGCCCTGGGTCCCGACTTTGAGGTCCGTCATTGCGACGGCGCCGACCGCTCCCAGCTGCTGTCCGCGCTGCCCGGCGCCTCCGCCGTGTTGATCCGCTCCGCGACAAAGATGGACGGCGAGGCGATCGCCGCGGCCAAGGGACTGAAGGTCATCGCGCGCGCCGGGGTCGGCCTGGACAATGTGGACGTTCCGGCGGCCACAAAGGCCGGGGTGATGGTCGTCAATGCGCCGACCTCGAATATCACCAGCGCTGCCGAGCTCGCGGTCGGCCTGATGCTGGCGGCCGCGCGAAACATCGCGCCCGCCAATCAGGCGCTGAAGGGCGGGGCGTGGAAGCGCAGTCAGTATGGCGGCGTCGAACTGCTCGACAAGAAGGTCGGCATTGTCGGCTTCGGGCGCATCGGCCAGCTGGTCGCCGAGCGCCTCAAGGGCTTTGGTATGGAGATCCTCGCCTACGACCCCTATGTCTCGGCCCAGAAGGCCGGCCAGCTCGGGGCCCGCCTCGTGACTCTCGACGAACTGCTGGCCGAGGCGGACTTCATCTCGATCCACCTGCCGAAGACCGCCGAGACGCTCGGACTGATCGGCAAGGACGCGCTGGCCAAGGCGAAGAAGGGGGTCATCATCGTCAACGCGGCCCGCGGCGGCATCGTCGACGAGGCTGCCCTCGCCGACGCGATCGCCTCCGGCCACATCGGCGGCGCCGGGCTGGATGTCTTCGCGTCCGAGCCGACCACGGTTTCCCCCCTCTTCGACCACGAGTCGGTCGTCGTGACCCCGCACCTTGGCGCGTCGACAGAGGAAGCCCAGGAGAAGGCTGGCATTTCGGTCGCCAAATCGGTGCGCCTGGCCCTCGCCGGCGATATCGTCCCCGATGCCGTCAATGTCGCGGGTGGCGTCATCGCCGAGGAGATCCGCCCGGGTATCGATCTGGTCGAGAAGCTCGGCCGCATCTTCACCGCGGTCGCCGGCTCGGTGCCGGTCCAACTCGACATCGATGTCCGGGGCGAGATCACCGAATTCGATGTGAGCATCTGGAAGCTCTCGGCGCTCAAGGGCCTCTTCACCGATATCACCGAAGAGCCGGTCACCTACGTCAATGCGCCCCTCATGGCGGCCGAGCGCGGCTGCGAAGCGCGCCTCGTCACCAACCCGGTCGCCGAGGACTTCCGCAATGTCACCACCCTGCGCGGCACCCTCGCCGATGGCTCGGTCGTCTCCATCGCCGGCACCCTGACCGGTCCGAAGATGGTCCAAAAGGTCACCGGCGTCAATGGTTTCGACCTCGAGGTGCCGATCAGCACACACATGGCGTTCCTGTCGTATGTCGACCGGCCCGGTGTCATCGGTGCCTTCGGTCGCCTCCTCGGCGATGCCGGCGTCAATATCGCCGGCATGCAGGTCTCTCGCAACGAGGAGGGCGGCAAGGCCCTCGTCGTCCTGACCCTCGACTCGGCCATTCCCGCGGATGTCCTAGCGGCCATCGCCGCCGAGGTCAACGCGACCCTCGCCGAGGTCGTCGCGCTCGTCGACTGAGCCGACTCCACAAGGCGGGGTATGCCAGGAGGTGACCTCCCGGCATACCCCGGCCTGTGGTGTGGATGCGATCAGATGGTGGCCCGGCGCACGGCGGCGTAGGAACCAGCCAGGAAGGCGGCGGCCACGGCAGCAATCACGCTGACTGAGAGCCACTCGCCCCACGCGTCCTGCCACGCGAGAACGCGCTCATCGTTGACTGCGGCAAGGGTGAGCAAGCCCAACGCGACAACGCCCATGGCCGCACCCCACAAGACAGTGCGGACCGTGCCGTAGGCGCGAAAGAGGGTGCCGAAAAGGGCACCCGCGGCCAGGCAGGCGATCGCCATGACGAACACGCCAACGAAGAGGACCGCGAGGTCGCCATCGCCGAAGACGTGGACATCGAAGACATGCGCGCCGATGAACCAGTGGCCAGTGAGGCGTTCGAGACCGAGCCCGACCGAAGCGGCGGTCGCGGTCATTAGCGAGGTCAGGGCGAAGCCCAGGGTGGTCCCGGCCCAGAAGCTGCGGCGGGTTGCGCCGAGGGCGAGGGCGAGAGCGAAGTTGCGGGTGGCCGCGAAGACGCCGACGGAGACGAGGAAGCAGGGTGCCGAGAAGAGGACGCCAGCGTTGTTGCGAGTCCCCTCGCGGATCTCCTCGGAGAGCGGGAATCCAGTCATCGAGCCGATGATCGCGACCACCGCGATGCTGAGGACCACGACGACTGCGTAAATGAAGAGGGGCACGCCGAGGACGTAGTAGCGGTTGGCCAGATAGAGCTTGAGTGGACGCAGAGCTTGGGTCATCGCGGATGTCCTTGTCGAGGGGCTCGCAGGGGTGGTCGAGCGCTGAGGTGTCGAGGTGAGGGTCGAGGTGGTGGTCATATCAGGCCACCTCGTGGTTGCTATTGCCCAGGGCGGCGACGAGACCCTGCAGGGACGTGGAGGTCACGCGCAGCTGGGCCTGGCTCGCACTCGCGCTTTCGGCGTCGGACAGCGGGCCCAGTGTCGTGACGGTGGCTGTCGGCCCGAGGGTGCGACGGGTGAGGCTCGGATGGTCGGGATGCTCCTGCAGCCAGCGGTCGAGGGATGTCGTGGGACCAGAGAGGGTCAGAGCCAGGGCCTCGGCTTCCTCGAGCGGGGCCTGCAGGGCGACCCGACCCTGGTTGAGCACAACGACCTCCTCAAGCAGGGGCGCGGCCTCATCGACAAGATGGGTCGACATGATGATCGTGCGCGGCTGGGCGCCATAGGAGCGGATGAGCTCCTCATAAAAGGTCTCTCGCGCACCGGGATCCAGCCCCAAGTAGGGCTCGTCCAAGAAGGTGAAGTCGGCCCGCGAGCCGAGCGCCAGCACGATGGCCAGGGCCGATCGTTGGCCGCGAGATAGCTTTTTGACGACCGTGGCCGGTGGGAGTCGAAAGCGGTCAACCAAGCGGGCGGTCGTGGCCGCGTCCCAGTCTGGGTAGAAGTCGGGCGCGATCCGCAGCACGTCGCGCACCTTGAAGGCGTCGTTGTAGAGCTGGTTCTCGCGGATGAAGCAGAGGCGCTGGGCCTGTCCGGGGTCCTCGCCGAAGTCGCGACCATCGAGTAGGACCCTGCCGCTGGTGGGGAAGGTGTGGCGGCTCATGAGTGACATCAAGGTGGTCTTACCGGTGCCATTCGCGCCGAGCAGGCCATGAATCTTGCCTGACTCGAAGGTGAGGTGGAGGTCGTCGAGCACGGTGTGGTCGCCGTAGGCCTTGGTCAGCCCGATGAGGGAAATGCCGCCGGTCATGAGTGGTCCTTGTCGAGAAGCTTGTGGAGTTCTGCGTCGGAGATGCCAAGGCGTTGCGCCTCGGTCCGTAGAGGCACGATGAACTGGGCCTCGAAGTCGTCGAGACGTCGCTTGCGGAGCAACTCGGGGGCGTTGTCCGCCACGAACATGCCCAAGCCGCGGCGCTTGACGAGCAGGCCTTCGTCGACGAGGCGGTTGAGCGCTTTGCCGGCCGTGGCCGGATTGATGCGGTGGTGCGCGGCCAGTTCGTTGGTCGAGGGGACTTGCGCGTCGGGTGGGTAGGTCCCGACGAGGATGTCGTCCGCTATGGCGTCGGCAAGTTCGACGAAGATCGGTCGTGGGCCGTCGATCACACCTGCCTCCTTGGTTAGTTACATGACTAATGAACCAAAGAACGCGGCGGTTGTCAATTGGAGGGTGGCGCTGCCACTTCCCAGGTCCGAGACCGGCAGCGCGCCGCCGTTTGCCGAAGGTTCCGCGATCTGGGACGAGCGGTCCGCATCACAAGACGCGCGCCTAGGCTCGCGGGTATGGCCAGCTCTGCATCCACGTCCTTTTCGCTCGCCGTCATCGGGGGGGACGGCATCGGTCCCGAGGTTGTTGCCGAAGGGTTAAAGGTCCTTGACGCCGTGGGCGTCAAGGCCGCGGCCACCGACTACGACCTTGGCGCGCGCCGGTGGCACGCGACCGGAGAAACCTTGCCGGACAGCGTGATTGGCGAGCTGCGCGGTCACGACGCGATCCTGCTGGGCGCCATCGGCGACCCGAGCGTGCCCAGTGGCGTCCTGGAACGCGGGGTGCTGCTGCCGCTGCGGTTCGCCCTCGACCACTATGTCAACTTGCGCCCTGCTCGGCTCTATCCGGGGGTTGCCAGCCCGCTGGCGGTTGAGCGGGTCGCGCCGCAGGGCATCGACTTCGTCGTTGTCCGCGAGGGCACCGAGGGGCCCTATGTCGGCAATGGTGGCGCCGTGCGAGTGGGCACCCCGAACGAGATCGCGACCGAGGTCAGCGTCAACACCCGATTCGGTGTCGAGCGCGTGGTGCGCGACGCCTTCGCCCGGGCCCAGGCGCGGCCCCGCAAGCACCTGACGTTGGTCCACAAGCACAACGTCCTCGTCAACGCCGGACACCTGTGGCGTCGCACCGTCGACGAGGTCGGCGCGGAATTCCCGGACGTCGAGATCGGCTACCAGCATGTCGACGCCGCAACGATCTTCCTCGCGACCGACCCGGGCCGCTTCGATGTCATCGTCACCGACAACCTCTTTGGCGACATCATCACCGACATCGCGGCGGCGATCGCCGGTGGCATCGGGCTTGCGGCCAGCGGCAATATCAACCCCGAGCGCACCGCGCCGAGCATGTTCGAGCCGGTCCACGGTTCGGCGCCGGATATCTCGGGTCAGGGCAAGGCTGACCCGACGGCGACGATCCTCTCGGTGGCCATGATGCTCGACCACCTCGGCCTCACGGAGCACAGTGCGCGCGTCGAGGCGGCGGTCGCCGCCGACCTGGCCGAGCGCGGGACTGCCGCGCGCTCGACGAGCGCGATCGGGGACGCGATCGCCGCCCGCGTCTGACACGCAGTCACGTTTGCATTGCACACCTTCTCAAAGCAGGGGTGCGTCGCTAACATCGGTCCAACTTCGCACCATTGTGATTGGGGTTGGGTATGTCGGATCTGCCTCACCTGAGCGAGGACGAACGCCTCCTCGCGGGAAGGCGACCTTGAAGAGGTTGTCCACCTCGGCCTTGTCGGCGACATTGCAGTGCACATAGGTGCCGCCGAGTTCCTCGGCGAGTTGAGCGCCGTCCCCGGCATCGTGCTCAACATGATCGGCAATGGGCACCTCCCCGGCGTCGTGACGATGGCCGCCGAGGCGCTGCGCCCGCTCGTGCACTGACCCGCGATGCGGGGCTGGCGCGGAAGCGTGACTACCCTGGGCAGCAGACCCGGTCGGCAATACCCGACTCCCGGCAACGGCCAAGGAAGGCAGGCGCACTCGCGATGGCGCTCTCGTTCGAACTCACCGCCAACCCCTCCCCCCGCAGCGAGGCCGACCGCACCGCAATCTTGGAGGACCCGGGCTTCGGCAAGCACTTCACCGACCACATGGCGGTCGCGACGTGGACCAAGGACGCGGGCTGGCATGACGGGCGGGTCACGGCATACGGGCCGATTAGCCTGATGCCGAGCGCGGCGGTGCTGCACTATGCCCAGGAGATCTTCGAGGGCCTGAAGGCCTACCGGCACGCCGACGGCTCGATCTGGTCCTTCCGGCCCGAGGCCAACGCCCAGCGGATGGCGCGCAGCGCCGCCCGGCTCGCGCTACCCGTGCTGCCGAAAGAGGACTTCATCGCTTCACTGCGTGCCCTCGTCGCGGCCGACCAGGCCTGGGTGCCGGAGGCGCCGGACGGCAGCGAAAAGAGCCTCTACCTACGACCCTTCATGTATGCCAGCGAGGCTTTCCTCGGCGTGCGGCCCGCCAACGAGGTGACCTTCTCGGTCATCGCCTCCCCGGCCGGCGCCTACTTCTCCGGCGGCTTGAAGCCGGTGACCTTGTGGATCTCCCAGCACTATGCCCGCGCGGGTGCCGGCGGCACGGGGGCCGCGAAGTGCGGTGGCAACTACGCCTCCTCGCTCGCCGGGCAGTTGGAGGGGATCGAGCACGGCTGCGACCAGGCCGTCTTCCTCGACGCTGCGACCCAGACCTTCATCGAGGAACTGGGCGGCATGAACCTCTTCTTTGTCACCAAGGACAACCGCCTGCTCACTCCTGAGCTCACGGGCTCGATCCTTGAGGGCGTCACCCGCAGCTCGATCCTCGATCTCGGCAAGGAACTCGGCCTCGACCCCCAGGAGCAGCGGATCGAGATCGAGCAGTGGAAGGACGGCGTTGCGTCCGGCGAGATTGTCGAGATCTTCGCCTGCGGCACCGCGGCGGTGGTCACGCCGGTCGGGGAGCTGCGCTGGGAGGGCGGCAGCACGCCCTCGACCGCCGGTGCCGCGGGCGGCGAGATCACCAATGCGATCCGCAGCCGCCTGCTCGACATTCAGTATGGCCGGGTCGAAGACACCCACGGCTGGCTGACGCAACTGGCCTAACGAGCCCTCCCCGACTGGGAGCGCGGGGCGAGTGGTCGGCATACGGACGGCCTTGGCTGGCGCGGGGGGATGTGTAGAGTGAGCATGTGACCTTCGCGAGCATGATTATCCACTAGCGCAACGAGACCTCTCGTTGCGCCGACCTCCCAGCCCTGGGGGGTTTTTTGTTGCCCGCCAGGCCGATTGACCGACCACGTTCAGACAAGGTGAAGCACATGAGCGACCTGCACGTCTACGACACCACGCTGCGCGACGGCGCGCAGCAAGAGGGGCTCAACCTCTCGGTGACGGACAAGCTGGCGATTGCCCTGCACCTGGACGAACTGGGGGTCGGCTTCATTGAGGGCGGGTGGCCGGGCGCGAACCCCAAGGACACGGAATTCTTCCGGCGCGCGCAGAGCGAGCTGACGCTGCGCAATGCGACGCTGGCCGCCTTCGGCGCGACGCGTCGGGCGGGCGGTCGGGCCGATTCGGACCCGTTGGTGCGGGCCCTGCTCGACTCTGGGGCATCCGTCGTGACGCTGGTGGCCAAGAGTCATGGCGGGCACGTGGAGCGGGCGCTGCGGACGACCCTCGCGGAGAACCTCGAGATGATCCGCGACACGGTGACCTTCCTTCGCGGCGAAGGCCGCCGCGTCTTCGTGGACGCGGAGCACTTCTTCGACGGCTACCGGACCGATCGGGCATACGCCCTGGAAGCGGTGCGCGCCGCGGCCGAGTCCGGCGCCGAGGTGGTCGCCCTATGCGACACCAATGGCGGAATGCTGCCCAACGAAATCGCGGACATGGTCGGCGATGTCGTCGGCGCGACCGGCGCGCGGATTGGCATCCACTGCCACAACGACACCGGCTGCGCCGTCGCAAACTCGATGGCCGCGATCGACGCGGGCGCCACGCACGTGCAGGGGACGATCAATGGGTATGGCGAGCGCACCGGCAACGCCAATCTCGTCACCATCGTCGCCAACCTGCAAATCAAGCAGAAGCGCGACCTCATCGAGCCGCACCGCCTCGCCGAGGCGACCCGAATCTCGCATGCGATCAGCGAGATCACCAATGTCGCGCCCTACAGTCGCCAGCCCTATACCGGCTCCAGCGCCTTCGCCCACAAGGCCGGCCTGCACGCCAGTGCGATCAAGGTCGACCCCGATCTGTATCAGCACACCGATCCCAAGGCGGTCGGCAATGACATGCGAATGCTGGTGTCGGACATGGCTGGTCGCGCCTCGATCGAGTTGAAGAGCCGCGAGTTGGGCTTCGACCTGGACTCCGGTTCAGAGGAGGACAAGGCCAAGGTGGCGCGGGTGTTGGCCACCGTCAAGGACCTGGAGTTGCGCGGCTACACCTTCGATGCGGCTGACGCGAGCTTCGAGTTGCTGCTGCGGCGGGAGCTCGATGGCAAGCTGCCCGACTTCTTCGACGTCGAGTCCTGGCGGGTCATCACCGACAGCCGCGGCGAGCAGGACGCGCTATCGGAGGCGACGGTGAAGGTGAGCGCGGCGGGCAAGCGGGTCGTGCAGACCGGCGAGGGCAATGGCCCGGTCAATGCGCTCGACCACGCCCTGCGGCAGGCACTCGCGTCGGCCTATCCCGAACTCGCCGACCTGGAATTGGTCGACTACAAGGTGCGCATCCTCGACACCGAGCATGGCACCGACGCCATTACGCGCGTGCTCATCGAGACCTCCGATGGCTCGACGACCTGGTCCACGATCGGTGTTGCCGCCAACATCCTCGAGGCGAGTTGGGATGCCCTCTTGGAGTCGGTGACCTATGGCCTGATCCGGGCGGGCGTCGCCCCCCGCTAACGCGTCGACTGCCCTTGCACGGCGGAAAATCACCGGCAGGGCAAGGCTGTTCGTCGCTATCGTGACGAGGCCCGGCGCCCGTCGGGTCACCCGCTCACGGGTGCGCACGAGAAAGTTCACGCCAATGCACAAGCTCGCTCCCAGGTTGTTCAACTGGGCGAGCATCCTCGACGACGCCACGGCCGCGCAGGCCAAGACCGCGTCGACGATGCCCTTCATTCACCCGCATCTCGCGCTGATGCCCGACGCCCACCTGGGCAAGGGCGCCACGGTCGGGTCGGTCATTCCCACGCTCGGCGCGATCATGCCGGCCGCCGTCGGCGTCGACATCGGCTGCGGCATGATCGCCGTCCGCACCGGCCTGCAGGAGTCCGACCTGCCCGCCGATCGGGCGAGCGTCCGGGTCGCCATCGAGAAGGCGATCCCGCTGTCGGCTGGCGCGCGCAACCAGCGGATCAGCCGGGAGCACACGATCGCTCGGCTGGACAAGCTGCGGACCCTCGCGGAGGACGCGGGGTTCGACCCCGCGGCATACCTCGGGGCCTGGGATCTGCAACTGGGCACCCTCGGTTCGGGCAATCACTTCATCGAGATCACCCGGGACGAGACCGGCACGGTCTGGCTCTTCCTGCACAGCGGGTCGCGGGGCGTCGGCAACAAGATCGCTCAGCACCACATCGGCGTCGCGCAGAAGCTGTGCCAGCAGTGGTGGATTCCGTTGCCGGACAGGGATCTTGCCTACCTCGTGGAGGGGACGGACGAGTTCTGGGCCTACATCCGGCAGATGCGGTGGGCGCAAACCTACGCGTTGCTGAACCGGGAAGAGATGATGGATCGGCTGCACGCGTGCGTTCAGGACTGGGTCGGGGTGCCGGTGGAGCGGCTGGAGGAAATCAACTGCCACCACAACTACACCGAGCAGGAGAAGCACTTCGGCAAGCAGGTCTGGCTCTCCCGGAAGGGCGCCATCTCGGCTCGGGTCGGTGAGGCTGGGCTGATCCCCGGGTCCATGGGGACGGCGTCGTATGTCGTTGCGGGACTGGGCAATCCGCTCGCGCTGAACTCGGCGCCACATGGCGCCGGCCGGGTGCACTCGCGGTCCGCGGCGCGGCGGACCTTCACCCAGGAGCAGTTGCGGGAGTCGATGGCCGGCATCGAGTTCCGCGACACCGCAGCCTTCATCGACGAGATCCCGGCGGCATACAAGGACATCGACCAGGTGATGGCCGACGCCGCCGACCTGGTGCAGATCCGGCATACGCTCCGGCAGCTGGTGAACGTCAAGGGCGACTGAGCTCGACGGAGAAGGTCTGAGCTTTGGCACTGTATGTGGTGCCAAAGCTCAGACCTACTCGCCGGTCACGGCGTCTGTCACTTCGTCAGTCACGGCGTCGAGGACCGCGAGGAGGCGGCGGCGCAGATCGTTGGAGCGCACGGAGAAGGCGCGTTGCGCGGCGGCATACTCGCTCTTGCCCTCTGGGGTCTCGATCTTGATGGGGGCGTAGCCGAGGTCGACCAGGTCGTAGGGCGAGGCCTGCATGTCGAGGACGCGGATGTCGCGCGCCAATTCGAAGGCATCGAGGAGGACGTCGCCCGGCACCAGCGGGGTGAGCTTGTGTGCCCACTTGTAAACATCCATCCCCGCGTGCAGGCAGCCGGGTTGCTCCTGCATGACCTGACCCTCTCGCGTGGGTTGAGTTGCGTTGCGCGGCACCGCATCCGGGGTGAAGAAGCGGAAGGCGTCAAAGTGGCTGCAGCGCAAGGGATGTGACTCCACGACACGATCGGTCTCGGTGGGGGACAGGCGCAGCGGGTAGTCCTCATGGCGAACCTCGCCCGCCGGCAAGCGAAAGACCATCGCCCACTCGTGCAGTCCGAAGCAGCCGGTGAACGCCGGCCGGGAAAGGGTCGCCGCCAGCAGCGAGCGGACGAAAGCGATCGTTGTCGCGCGCTTCGCTGCGAGAGCCGCATGGTCGAGCAGGACGCCGCCGTCGGCGAGGGTGAGATAGCCCGACCAGGCGGCGCGCGGCATACCCCCTGCATCGTCGAGAATCACCCCCGGACCGGGGTGCCACCGGCGCAACTTGCCCGGCGGGAAGTTGTAGTAGCGGAAGAGGAAGTCCTCGACCGGATGCTTGGCGCCGTGGCGCGCCAGGTGGGCCGCGGTGAGACGGTCGGCGCGCGCGGCATGCGCGGCCTCGCGGCCTCGCCATTCCGCGCGGGGAATCCGAATTGCGTCCACTGCCCAACCG
This sequence comes from Nostocoides veronense, assembly GCF_039531185.1. Lineage (NCBI taxonomy): Bacteria > Bacillati > Actinomycetota > Actinomycetes > Micrococcales > Intrasporangiaceae > Nostocoides > Nostocoides veronense. The sequence continues at coordinate 168,553 of NZ_BAAAPO010000042.1, read as the reverse complement.
TAATCTCGCAGGCTGCGGGGTTACGCTGCCAGACGCTCAGCCCGCTCGATCAGATAGAGGTTCGCGATGAAGCGCACCGTCCTGGCCACCATCGCTGCCCTCGCGATCCTGCCCGCCGCCGCCCACGCCGATCCCTCGCCGCGCGGCGTCGAGAAGGCCACCGGCTACTACCTGGCGCTGGGCGATTCGCTCGCCGCGGGCTACCAGCCGGGGATGGGTGACGACAAAACCGGTGGGTATGTCGGTGGCGTTCTTGATGCCGTCCGCGCGCAATCGCCGAAGACCAAGCTGGTCAACCTCGCGTGTTCTGGAGAGACGGTCGCGACGATGGTCAGCGGCGGCCGCTGCGCTTATGAGGCGGGCAGCCAGTTCGACCAGGCCCTCGACTTCCTGCACGCGCACGGGCAGTTCACGCGCGTGGTGACGATCGACATCGGCGCCAATGACGTGCAGCGGTGCGTGCGTGGCCTGGCCATCGACCTGCCGTGCGTGCAGAACGGCCTGAACACCGTGGCGACTGACCTGCCAATGATTCTCGGCAAGCTGCGGTCGGCCGCTCCTAACGCGCAGATCGTCGTCCTCAACTACTACAACCCCTTCCTCGCGGCCTGGCTCACCGGCCCGTCTGGCATCCAGGTCGCGCAACTCTCCGCGACCCTGCAGACCATGCTCAATGGCGTCATCGCGGGCGCCGCGGCAGCCAATGGCGCGCTCATCGCGGATGTGGCAGCCGCCTTCCACAGCACTGACTGGTCGCCGGCGCCGGGCACCTCGGTCCCCACCAATGTCGCGACCATCTGTGCCTGGACCTGGATGTGCACCAAGGCCGACATCCACGCGAATGACGCGGGGTATGCCGTCCTTGCCGCCACCGTCGCCGGTCGCCTCTGAGGGGGCCGGGTCGGCCCGCGTAGGGTTGGGGTCCATGCGGATTGTGCGGTTCAGCGCTGGGGAGGACCCGGCATATGGCGTGCTCGAGGCGGACGGCAGCACCGTCGCGCAGATCATGGGCGATCCGATCTATGCCGGGGTGCAGTTCACCGGCGAACGCTTCGCGATCGATGAGGTGCGCTTGCTCGCGCCGGTGATCCCGCGCAGCAAGATCCTGGGGATCGGGCGCAACTATGCCGATCACGCGAAAGAGATGGGCGGTGAGGTCCCCTCGTCACCGCTGGTCTTCCTCGTGCCGAATACCTCGGTGATCGGGCCCGATGATCCGGTGGTCCTGCCCTCGTTCACGCAGGAGGTGCACTACGAAGGCGAGTTGGCGGTCGTCATCGGCCGCATCGCCAAGGACGTCCCGAAGTCCCGGTGGCGCGAGGTGGTCTTCGGGTTCACCTGCGCCAATGACGTCTCGGCCCGCGATCTGCAACGCGGCGACGGCCAGTGGGCTCGGGCCAAGGGCATGGACACCTTCACCCCGCTCGGCCCCGCGATCGCCACGGATCTCGATCCCTCCGACCTGCAGCTGGTGACGCGCCGCGATGGTGTGGTCGTTCAGGAGGCCTCCACCGCCGATCTGGTCTTCGATGTGCCGACGCTGATCGAATTCTTGTCCGCGGCCTTCACCCTGCTGCCCGGCGATGTCATCTTGACGGGCACGCCCGCCGGTGTTGGGCCGGTGGATCATGGCAGCCGGGTCGAGGTGGAGATCGAGGGCATCGGAACGCTCGCCAATCCGTTCGTGCGCCGCTAAGCGCCAACCTAGAATCGGGTCACTATGAGCAAGTACAAACTCGGTCCGGTGCGCCTGCGTGTGGCCCCCTCGCCGACCGGTGATCCCCACGTCGGCACGGCATATATGTCGCTCTTCAATCTGGCCTTCGCGCGCCAGCAGGGCGGCCAGTTCCTGCTGCGGATCGAGGACACCGACCGGGCCCGCTTCCGCGCCGACAGCGAGAAGCAGGTCTTCGACACCCTGCACTGGCTGGGCCTGAACTGGGATGAAGGGCCCGACATCGGCGGGCCGGTCGGGCCATATCGGCAGTCCGAGCGACTCGAGACCTATGCGCCCTATGTCAAGAAGCTGCTGAAGTCCGGGCACGCCTATCACTGCTGGTGCAGCCCCGAGCGCCTGACGGCGATGCGGGAGGAGCAGCAGAAGAACAAGTTGCCGACCGGCTATGACCGGCTCTGCCATGGCAAGAGTGAGAAGGAGCGCCGCGAACTGCCGGGGTTCAGCGAGAACCCGGTCGTGCGCATGTTCATCCCGGATGACGTCGATCTGGACTTCGACGACCTCATCCGCGGCCGAGTCAGCGCGCCGCGACCCGACGATCAGGTGATCCTCAAGGCCGACGGCTTCCCGACATACCACCTGGCCGTTGTCGTCGACGACCACGAGATGGAAGTGACGCATGTCGTGCGCGGTGAGGAGTGGATCTCCTCAACGCCCAAGCACCTGTTGCTCTACAAGTGGCTGGGCGTGGACGCGCCGAAGTTCGCGCATATGCCGCTGCTGCGCAATGCGGACAAGTCCAAGATCTCCAAGCGCAAGAATCCCGCGGCCCGGCTGACGTGGTTCGTCGAGGAGGGCTACCTCCCCGAGGCGCTCGTGAATTTCCTTGCGCTGCTTGCCTATCCGCCGGCTCAGGACGCGGAGGGCAATGACGTCGAGAAGTTCACCTTCGCCGACTTCTCGCGGGAGTTCGCTTGGTCGAAGATCAATCCGGTCGGTCCGATCTTCGATCTGAAAAAGCTCGAGTGGCTCAATGGCGTCTACATCCGCGACCTGGAGCTGAACGATTTCACCTCCCGGCTATTGCCCTATCTCGAGCGCGAGGGCGTGCTGTCCGGCGCCCCCAGCCTCGGCGAACTCGGCCGGCTGAAGGATGTCGCGGCGCTGATCCAAACGCGGATCGCGCTGCTGAAGGAGGCCGTTCCGTTGGCGCTGCCCTTCTTCGTCGCCGATGACCAGTTGCTCATCGAGGACGACGCGCGCGCTTCGCTCGGCGAGGATGCGGCGCAGGTGCTGGACGCGGCGATCGAGGCGCTGTCCGATATTGACGACCACCTCGCCTCGCTGGTCGGCGGGACCGATTGGAATGCCACTCGGCTCGAGGAGACGCTGCGCACCACGCTCGTCGACGGTCTGGGCAAGAAGGCTCGCTTCGCCTTCGGCCCCCTGCGCGTCGCCGTCTCCGGCGCCCGCATCTCGCCGCCGCTCTTTGAGTCGATGGAAATCCTCGGCAAGACCTCGACCCTGGCCCGCCTCCACGCGCTCCGGGAGAGTCTGTAATAAGCCGACCCGTCCTGTGGATAACGAAGTCGACACACTTCGGAAGGCCACCAGACTTTAGGGCATGGCGGCCACGGCGAGAGTGAGGGACGATGAGTGCTGTGACGATCATGTCGGCCGGCCGGGCGTTCACGCGCGCGGATCTCGATCGGTTGCCCGATGATGGGCGCCGACACGAGTTATTGGACGGGTCCCTGATCGTGACCCCCGCCCCATCGCCGAGGCATCAGCGTGTGCAAATGCGCCTGATCGCCCTCTTGCTCCCCGCCGTGCCCGCCGGACTCGATCTGTTGGCGGCCCCGGTGGATGTCGCCCTGGACGGCGCCACGATCCTTCAGCCAGACCTCCTGCTCGCCGAGCGGGCACGCTTCACGGACAAGGATCTGCCGTGCGCGCCGCTGCTGGCCATCGAGATTCTCTCGTCCAGCACCCGTCGTTTCGACCTGCTAACCAAGCGGGCGGCATACGAGACCGCCGGCTGCGAGCACTACTGGGTGATCGACCCGGAGGCGCCGAGTATGACGGCATGGCGCTTGGTCGACGGTGAGTATGCGGACCCGGTGCGCGCCCTCGGGGACGAGGAGTTCACCGTCACGGCACCACTGGTGGTGGGCTTCCGCCCTGCCGATTTGCTGGCGTGAGCCGTCGCGGCCGGACTAACCGATTTTGGGCGGGCGAGGGGAGCCGGTAGCATTGTTCCTCGGTTCACCGCCCGCGCGTGCCTTGGCACGAAGGGGCGGGGATACCCCTTGGGGTATAGTGTAATTGGCAACACTAGTGATTCTGGTTCACTCATTCTAGGTTCGAGTCCTGGTACCCCAGCTCCCGCAGCCGCCTCGGCTGCAGGATTCGGTAGTCGCGATACTTCTCCAGTATCGTTACTACTTCCACGGCCCCGTTGTGTAGCGGTCTAGCACGCCGCCCTCTCAAGGCGGTAGCGCGGGTTCGAACCCCGTCGGGGCTACGTAATGAAAGGCCCCCTGCATCCGCAGGGGGCCTTTCGCATGCCCTGCGCAGCGGCTTCAGTGGGCCTGGGCGCGGGCGGCGGCGTCTTGGGCGGCCGCGTGGCGGGCCAGCACCTCGGTCAGCTTGTTCGCCCCGGCGATGACGGTCGCGGCGTGCAGGCGCCCCGGTTGGCGCGAGAGCCGCTCGATGGGGCCGGAGATGGACACCGCGGCGATGACGCGGCCGGAGGGGGAGCGGACCGGGGCGGAGACCGACGCGACGCCGGGCTCGCGTTCGCCGACGCTCTGGGCCCAGCCGCGCCGGCGGACCCCAGAGAGCGTGGTGGCATTGAAGGCCGCGCCATGCAGGCCGCGGTGCAGCCGGTCGGGTTCCTCCCAGGCGAGCAGCACCTGGGCCGCGGAGCCGGCGAGCATCGACAAGGTCGCGCCGACGGGTATGGAGTCGCGCAGGCCCACGGGGCGCTCGGCCGCGGAGACGCAGACGCGATGATCGCCCTGGCGCCGGAAGAGCTGCGCGGACTCATTGGTGTGATCGCGCAAGGCGCCGAGCACCGGGCCGGCGGCGGCCAACAGCCGGTCCTCACCGGCGGAGGCGGCAAGCTCACCGAGGCGCGGACCAAGGACGAAGCGGCCCTGCAGATCGCGCGAGACCAGACGGTGGTGCTCCAGGGCGACCGCGAGGCGATGAGCTGTCGGGCGCGCCAGTCCGGTCGCTGTCACGAGCTGTGCCAAGGTGGCGGGGCCGGATTCCAAAGCCCCCAAGACGATGGCGGCCTTGTCCAGAACGCCGACCCCACTCGAGTTGTCCATGTCTTGATATTGCCGTCTCATTGCCTGAGACGCAAGTTCCAGGGCCGGTTACGCGTGGAAACCTTCCGAGGAAGTGCGTTAAGCCGTCCCGAGTGCCGGGGCGGCGTGAGGGAAAGAAGGGCAGGCGGCATGGGCCGGACAGTCGCGGAGAAGATCTGGGCGGACCATGTGGTGCGCAGCGTCGAGGGCGAGCCGGACATCCTCTACATCGACCTGCACCTGATTCACGAGGTCACCTCGCCGCAGGCCTTCGACGGCCTGCGCCTCGCCGGCCGGCCGGTGCGTCGCCCCGACCTGACCCTTGCGACGGAGGACCACAACGTCCCGACGACGCCCGGACCGATCACCGATCCGGTCAGCCTGACGCAGGTCGAAACGCTGCGCACCAATTGCGCAGAGTTCGGCGTGACGATCTATCCGATGGGTGACGCCGAGCAAGGAATCGTGCACGTCGTCGGCCCGCAATTGGGCCTGACGCAGCCGGGTATGACGATCGTCTGCGGGGACAGCCATACCTCCACCCACGGGGCCTTCGGGGCGCTCGCCTTCGGCATCGGCACCAGCGAGGTCGAGCACGTGCTCGCCACCCAGACCTTGCCGCTGAAGCCCTTCAAGACGATGGCGATCAATGTCGAGGGGCATCTCGCCGAGGGCGTCACCGCCAAGGACATCATCCTCGCGGTCGTCGCCAAGATCGGGACCGGCGGTGGCCAGGGTTATGTCTTGGAATACCGCGGCGCGGCCATCGAAGCGCTCTCCATGGAAGCCCGAATGACGGTCTGCAATATGTCGATCGAGGCGGGCGCGCGTGCTGGTCTGATCGCGCCGGACCAGATCACCTTCGACTACCTCCAGGGCCGCGACCATGCGCCCACCGGCGCGGACTGGGATGCCGCTGTCGCCTATTGGTCGACCTTGCGCACCGACGATGACGCCACCTTCGATGAGGTTGTCGAGATCGACGCCAACAGCCTGACCCCGTTCGTCACCTGGGGCACTAATCCCGGCCAGGGCGCGCCGCTGAACGCGAGCGTCCCGGACCCGGCGCTGATTCCCGACGAGAACGAGGCGCGCGCGGCGGAGGCGGCACTGGCATACATGGGCCTCACCGCAGGAACTCCGTTGCGAGAGATCGCCGTTGACACCGTCTTCGTCGGCTCGTGCACCAATGGTCGCATCGAGGACCTGCGCGCGGCGGCCGCGATCGTCAAGGGCCGCAAGGTTGCCGACAGCGTGCGTATGCTCGTCGTCCCCGGCTCGGCCCGGGTGCGGCTGCAGGCCGAATCCGAAGGTCTGGACGAGGTTTTCCGCGCCGCGGGCGCCGAATGGCGACTGCCCGGCTGCTCGATGTGCCTCGGCATGAATCCCGATCAGTTGGCTCCCGGTGAGCGCTCGGCCTCGACCTCCAATCGCAATTTCGAAGGTCGGCAGGGCAAGGGCGGACGCACCCACTTGGTCAGCCCGCTCGTGGCGGCCGCGACGGCCATCCGCGGCACCCTCTCCTCGCCCGCCGACCTGGACTGACGAAAGGCAACAACCATGCAGGCCTTCACTTCCCACACCGGCATCGGGGTTCCGCTGCGCCGCAGCAATGTCGACACCGACCAGATCATCCCCGCCGAATACCTCAAGCGCGTCACGCGCACGGGCTTCGAGGACGGCCTCTTCGCGGCCTGGCGCAAGGACGAGAGCTTCATCCTCAATCAGGGGCCATATGCCGAGGGTTCGGTCCTCGTGGCCGGTCCGGATTTCGGCACCGGCTCGTCGCGCGAGCACGCGGTGTGGGCGCTGATGAATTATGGCTTCCGCGTGGTGATTTCGAGCCGCTTCGCCGACATCTTCCGGGGCAACTCCGGCAAACAAGGATTGCTCACCGCGGTGGCATCGCAGGACGACATCGAGCTGATCTGGAAGTACCTCGAGAACAGCCCGGGTGCCGAGATCACCGTCGATCTGGGCTCGCGGACGATCACCGCTGGGGAGATCGTCGCGCCTTTCGAGGTTGACGAATACACGCGTTGGCGGCTGCTCGAAGGCCTCGACGACATCGGTCTGACAATGCGTCACGAAGCGAATATCACTGAGTACGAACAGAATCGGCCGACTTTCAAGCCCCTGGTCATCAACGCCTAAGCGAGCAAAACGCTCGAAGTCGTTGCGACACGGCGAAACTCATCGCGTCATCTTTCTGGACTAACGGGGTTCGGGGTCCTACCGTCGAGAGCGAACCGGGTTGTCGTAGTTGCCGGTTCGCAGGGTCGCCGGCCCCTCCGGCATCGACATGATGAAGAAGGTTCCCACGTGAACAAGGCAGATCTCGTTGCGGCGATCGAAAGCAAGCTGGGCAGTCGCAAGGCTGCCACGGAGGCCGTCGAAACCATCCTCGAGGCGATCGTCACCGAGGTGTCCAAGGGTGGCAAGGTCGCTCTGACCGGCTTCGGCACCTTCGAGAAGGCCGCCCGCGCCGCGCGCACCGGCCGCAACCCACGCACCGGCGAAACGGTCCGCATCCGCAAGACGGCCGTCCCGCGCTTCACCGCGAGCGCAAAGTTCAAGGGCTATGTCGCCGCCCCGAAGTCGATGCCCAAGGGCGCCCCGCTCGCGCGCGCCAATAGCGCTGCCGCGACCGCCGCCGCGGCTCCGGCGGCAAAGAAGACCGCCAAGGCAGCGCCGGCGAAGTCGGCCGCCAAGAAGGCGACGACCAAGGCCGCGACCACCAAGGCAGCCGCGAAGTCGGCGCCGGCCAAGGCCGCCAGCAAGACCGCGAAGGCCGCCACGACCAAGGCTGCGCCAGCGAAGTCGGCCGCCAAGAAGTCCAGCACGACCAAGGCCGCGACCGCCAAGAAGTCGACGGCCCGCAAGTCCGCGAAGTAGTCCCCGCTCATCGATTCAGGCCCGTCGCGCAGCTCGCGCGTCGGGCCTGAATCATGCGCTCTCCCAGTCGTTCTGGGAATCAGTGGATGGCCTGGCCCTCGCCGATCCCGACGATCCACAGCCGCTCGACGCTGGCGGGCTCCCCATCGCCGAGCGCCAGGCTGACCCGCTGGCCGATCCGCAGCCCAAGCAACCCGCTGCCCACGAGTGCGTCAGCGGTGAACGGCAACACCCGGCCGCCGTCGAGGATCACCTCCCCGGAGGCGTCCGTCTCGACATAGCGAAAGATGCTGCCCTGCATGGGCTTCACAGTAGCGCCGTCGCGTCGGCGAGCACGGCCGCCGTATGCCGTCCGCACCCCAGCGCGAGGACCGTCGCCAGGTCGTCGCGCACGTCGACATCGGTGCGCAGTCGCGGCAGGTCGAGATCGAGCCGGGTATGCCCGGCCGCTTCGTGTCGTGCCGCCGAGCCGTCGCCGAAAGACGGCGCGAGATCGGCGCCCACCGCGGTCAGCAGGACTGTCCCGAAACCCTGGTGGTCCGGAACGACAGCGCGGGGGAGGCCACCGCATACCTCCAAAGCGGAGAGGAGATCCGCTGCGGTGAGGGCCGGCAGATCGCCGAGCAGGGCCGCCCGCATCGGCGGCGGCGAATCCGCCGCGAGGCCAGCGCGAATCGCATCGTTCAGGCCAGTCCCCGGGTCGGGGAGGACGAGGGCGCCGGCCGCCTCGGCATATGGGCCTACCTGTTCATCGCCGGTCACCACAACGAGACCGGCCGGGCCGATCGCCTCAAGGACGGCGTCGATGCTGTCCAGCGCGAAGGCGCGGGCCAACCGGTCCCGCGACGCGACCGCGAGCCGGGACTTGCCTAAGGGCGCGCCCTTGACCGGGACGACCACGCGCCACCCGCGCGCCGCATCGGACATGCCCCCGATCGTGTCACGCCGGCCGTAGGCTGCACCCGACCGACCCCCCCCACCGACGAGGCGATGTATGCGCACCGCAGACCAGCGATCCCTGCCCCTGGCGTATCGATTCGTCGTGTCAGTGGTCCGGCCGCTGCTGCGGCTGCTGACCAAGCAGGACTGGCGTGGGATGGAGAACATTCCGGCGACCGGCGGCTTCGTCGCCGTCCCCAATCACCTCTCGCATATCGACCCGCTGACCTTCGGGCACTTCATGTATGACAGTGGGCGACCGATCTTCTTCCTCGGCAAGGAGAGCGTCTTCCGCGTCCCGGTGATCGGCTGGATCGTGACCAAGGCCCAGCAGATCCCTGTTTATCGCGGCACGTCCCAGGCCTCCGATGCCTATCGCGCGGCGGTGGCGGCGGTGCGCGCCGGACGGCCAGTCGGTGTCTACCCCGAGGGTTCTCTCACGCGTGACCCCGACATCTGGCCGATGCGCGGCAAGACGGGAGCCGCGCGGATCGCGCTGGAGACCCGCAGCCCCGTCATCCCCGTGGCCATGTGGGGGCCCCAGGAGTTGCTCGCGCCCTATGCGAAGCTGCCGAAGCTCTTGCCGCGCAAGACAATGCGCATCACGGCGGGAGCGCCGGTGGACCTGACGGATCTGTATGACGTGCCCGACCAGCGGGCCGCCGTCGCCGAGGCAACGCGGCGGATCATGGCGGCGCTGACGTCCCAATTGGAGACCATCCGCGGCGAGGTCGCGCCGGTCGAACGCTACGACCCGGCCCACCACGGGCAGAGCGAGTTCGGCCACCCGAAAGACCTGCCGAAAGCCTCCTGATAGCTCACACGCCGGCGGCGGCAAGCGCCTGGTCGATATCGGCCCAGAGGTCCTCGACATCCTCGATGCCGACACTTAGACGCACCAGATTGTCCGGCGTAGTCGCCGGCTCGAGGGGGATCGCCCGGCGGCGCTCCCACTGCGACTCCACGCCGCCGAGCGAGGTGGAGTGGCTGATCAGGTGGGCCGCACGGCATACGGCATCCGCGGCGGCGGCCCCACCGCGGATCTCGATCGAGACCATCGCCCCGAAGCCGGGATAGCGGACCTTCTCGACGCGCGCGTCGGCGCGCAGACGCGCGACGAGTTCTCCCGCGGTGGCGCAGGCACGCTCGAAACGGACTGCGAGAGTGCGGATTCCGCGGGTGGCGAGAAAGACCTCCATGGGTCCGGGGATGCCGCCCCCCAGGGTCCGGCGGCGATGCAGAGCGGCATACCGATCCTCATCGGCGGCTCCCACCACGAGGACGCCCATCAGCAGATCGGAATGGCCCGAGAGGTATTTCGTCGCCGAGTGCATGACGATGTCCGCCCCGAGCGAGAGCGGCTGCTGCAACAAAGGGGTGGCGAAGGTGTTGTCGACGACGCTGACCGCACCAGCCGCCCGAGCAGCGGCACACGCCGCGCCGAGATCCGCGACATCGAGCAGCGGATTGGTCGGGGACTCCAGCCACAGCAGGTCCGCCCCATCGACTGCAAAGCCGACCGCGTCGGGATCGGTGATATCGGCCCACCGGACGCTCCAGCGCCCGCTCGCCTCCCCCTCGCGCAGCACTGCGTCGACGCCGTTGTAGACCCCGGAGGCCGCGACGACCACCGCGCCATGGGGCACCAGGGAGAGCACAGCATCGGCCGCCGCCATGCCGGACGCGAAGGCCAGCGCCCGGCCGCCCTCGAGTTCGCCGATGATCTCCTCGAAGGCCGTCCACGTCGGATTGCCTTGGCGCGCATAGACAACCGGCGCACCAACCTCATAGGTCGAGGTGAAGTGCGGCGGGACAACCACTCCCGCTCCCGGGCCGCGCGGCGGACGACCGGCGGCGACGACGGTGCTTGCGGGGCGCAGGGAGGTGGGGTGCGGCATACCCGCGACAATACGACGTCCGTGGGGCGTGGTTCGGGCCTCGTCCACGCGCCCGCAGGTAACCTCGGGAGCAATGAGCACCTCGCCTGAATCCAGCAAACTGCGCGTCGCCCTGCTCTTCGGGGGGCGCTCCTCCGAGCACGCCGTGTCCTGCGCCACGGCGGCTGGCGTGATGCGGGCCATCGACCGGGAGCGCTACGACGTGCTGCCGATCGGTATCGCGCCGGATGGCAAATGGGTTCTGCTGGAAGACGATCCGTCCGTATTGGAGCTGACCCGCGGGCATACCCCTGCCGTGCCCGAGTCCGCGACCGGGGTCGTGGTGCCGACGAGCACCCGCGACCGCGGCCTGCGCACCCTCGACGCCGGGCAGGTGCCGCGCGAGCTCGGCGAGGTCGATGTGGTTTTCCCGCTGCTGCATGGGCCATATGGCGAGGACGGCACCGTGCAGGGGCTGCTGGAGCTCGCCGATCTGAGGTATGTCGGGTCGGGGGTGCTCGCGTCGGCGGCGGGGATGGACAAGCACTTCATGAAGGTCGTTTTCGCGGGGGCGGGGCTGCCGATCGGTCCGCATACGGTGATCACCGACGCGCAGTGGCGGCACGACCCGGCGACTGCCCGGGATGCCTGCGCCAGCCTCGGCCTGCCGCTCTTCGTCAAGCCGGCCCGGGCCGGTTCGTCGATGGGCATCACCAAGGTCGATTCGCTGGATGACCTCGACGCGGCGATCGAGGAGGCGCGCCGGCACGACCTGAAGGTCGTCGTCGAGGCGGGCATCGACGGCCGTGAGATCGAATGCGCTGTGTTGCAAGGGCGGGACGGCGCTCTGCCGCGCACCTCTTCGGTCGGTGAGATCGTCGTGCGGCCCGGCCATGGGCATGCGTTCTACGACTTCGAGGCGAAGTATCTCGACGGCGATGCGGTGGAGTTGAATTGCCCCGCCGAAGTGCCGGGCGAGATCCAGGAGCGCATTCAAGCACTGGCCTCGCAAGCCTTTCTCGCGCTCGGATGCGAGGGGCTGGCACGGGTGGACTGCTTCTATACGCACTCCGGGGATGTGCTGATCAACGAGATCAACACCATGCCGGGCTTCACCCCGAGTTCGATGTATCCGCGGATGTGGGAAGCCAGCGGGATGAGCTATCCGGAACTCATCGACGAACTGATCGCGCTCGCGATGGAGCGTCCGGTGGGGCTGCGCTGACGGCGCTCAGCCGATGCAGCGGCGCTCAGTGCGCGGCAGGCTCTTGGCGACCGTCGTGAAGTCGGTCAGCAGCATCGGTTCCGGGGCGTATGCGGACGGCACCAGCACCTCGATCGCCGGATCGGTGCCATAGGTCGCGAAGGCCGCGCCGTCATCCAGTGGGCGCACCACCCAGTCGACCCCATTGACCGCAAGGCATTCCAGGGTCGTCGGCTCGAGGGGCGCGAGGCCGCAGCGGGCGATCACCGGCGGGTCGCCCCACGCGGCAACCGCCGGATCCGAGGGATCGGTCGCGCGGGCCGCGAGATCACCGAGCGCGGCGGGCCAGGCGAGCTCACGGCATACCGACGAGGCGCCGGAGGCCTGCGGGATCGTCACCTCGACGGCGCTCGAGCAACCGACGAGCGCGCCACCGAGGACCAGCAGGCCCGCGGCCGCGATCAGACGTGGACGACGGTGCAGGTCAGCGTCCGGGTGATGCCGGGAACTTCCTGAATCCGGGCGATGACGAGCTTGCCGAGGTCGTCGACCGTGGGGGCCTCGACGCGCGCGATGCAGTCATAGGGGCCGGTCACATCCTCGGCGAGCGTGACGCCGGAGATGCCGGAAACGGCCTCTGTCACCGAGGCGGACTTGCCGACCTCGGTCTGGATGAGGATGTAGGCCTGAACCACGTTGGTCCCCCTTCGGGCGGGTCGAGCGCGCACCGGATGCGATGCGATGGGTGCAATCCCAACTGGGATCTCGCCTGAACGCTACCCTGCACGACGTGTCGTCGTCTCCCCGGGGTGTCGTGGCCGATCTCACCGAGGATGAGTTGCTCGCCGAGGTGCTCCCCCTTCTCGCCGGCCCGCGCCGCGACCGCCTCGGGCCCGGCGATGATGCGGCGATCCTCGAGTCTGCTGGGGCGATCGTCGCGACGACCGACACGATGGTGCGGGGGCGGGACTGGCGCGATGACTGGTCGAGCCCTGAGGATGTCGCCGCCAAGGTGCTGATCGCCAATCTCGCCGATGTCGCGGCGATGGGCGCGGTGCCGACGTCGATCCTGTGCACCCTGGTCCTGGACCCGCAGACGCCCGTGGACTGGGTGCTGCGCTTCGCCCGCGGGTTGGGGGAGCAGTGCAGGAGGTATGCCGTGAGCGTCGCCGGCGGGGACCTCTCATCCGCGCCCGCGGGCGTCGCGATGGTGACCATCGCCGCCTTCGGCGAGTTGCCGGGTGATCCGGTGCTGCGCTCGGGGGCGCGACCGGGGCACGTGCTCGCCGTGACCGGGCCGCTAGGCCGCTCGGGGGTCGGTTTGGCCTTGCTGGAGGGCGCGTCTGCGGGGGGCCCGGTGGGTGGTGAGCTTCCGGCGGCTGGTGTCGCGCACCATCTGCGGCCGAGTTCACCGCTGGGGCAGGGCCCGATCGCCGCCGCGGCGGGGGCGAGCGCGATGCTGGACGTCTCGGACGGGCTCTCGCGGGATGCGGCGCGACTTGCCCGAGCCAGCGGGGTGGTGTTGCGTATCGACGGTTCGGCCTTGGCGCCCGATTTGAACTGGGCGGAGACCTATCTCCCGCGGGACCTGGCGCGGGCCTGCGTCCTCAATGGCGGGGAGGAGCACAGCCTGTTGGCGACCTTTCCCAATGCGGCGAGCGTGCCGGCATACTGGCGGGTCCTCGGGCGGGTCGAGACGGTGCCGGACGGCGCGAACCCGCAGGTCTTCCTCGACGAGCGGCCGCTGGCGGAGGCCGGTTGGGATCACTTCCACCCGGCTCGCTGAGGGCGGGCGCACATGACGGCGGCCGGAG
>NZ_BAAAPO010000042.1:0-154803 GCF_039531185.1 Nostocoides veronense | reverse complement strand
GGCCGCCGTCAGTGTGGGCAGTGCTGGGTCAGCGGTTGACCTTGCCCGCCTTCAGGCAGGAGGTGCAGACGTTGACGCGCTTCGGGGTCTTCCCGGCCGGGCCGACCATCGCGCGCACCCGCTGAATGTTGGGGTTCCAGCGACGCTTGGTGCGGCGGTGGGAGTGCGAGATGGAGTGACCGAAGCCAGGGCCCTTGCCGCAGACATCGCAGTTGGCAGCCATGGGGGTATCTCCTCGTGAGTGGTTCGGGGTGCTCGGCGCGCTGGAAGCACGCACGACAGGCAACCTCATTAGGTTAGCCGAGGGCCACGCGCGGAGCAAAATGCCGCCCAGACGAGGGCTGTCGGCCGGCTCCGTTAGCGTTGCGATGACCAGTCCTTCGGGCGGCCCTTAGACCCACGGTGAGGAGGTGGCGCCGCGTGGCCCGGCTCGATTCCACGCTTAGTCCTCTTATCGCGTCGGCCGCCAAGCACCTGCGTGACGCCCGGGGGATCGTCACCGTCGCCGATTTGCTGGCCTTCCACCCGACCCGCTATCTGAGCTATGACAGCGAGCTCGAAGGCTTGCATGAGGGCGAATTCGTCGTCGTCATCGGCACAATCAAGTCGGCGAGCACGCGGCGGATGTCGACGCGCAAAGGGGCCATGCTCACGGCGGTGCTGACCGACGGGGTGCAGCAGGTCGACATGACCTTCTTCAGCGCCCGCGCGCACGAGAGCAAGCTGATCCCGGGGGTGCGGGTCATCGCGGGTGGGCAAGTGGGGCGTTACAACGGGCGGTGGCAGCTGGCGCATCCTGGCTACACGCTGCTCGATGATGCGGCGACGGCCGCCCTGCCGGGGCTCTATCCCGTCTATCCGGCCGTTCCGAAACTTCACAACTGGAATCTCGTGCAGGCCATCGGATTGGTCTTGGACGCGCTCGATCCGGTGCCGGACCCCATACCCCCGAAGCTGCGCGCACGACACGATCTGGTCGACCTCGATCACGCCGTGCGCGCGCTGCACCGCCCCACCTCCCGGGCGGCGGTGGTGCGGGCGCGTGACCGCCTGAGGTATGAGGAGGCGCTCGTCCTGCAGACCGTGCTGGCTCAGCGGCGCGCTCGCAAGGCCCAGGACGAGGCGGCCATCGTCGTCCCGGGCGGGGGAGCGCTAACGGAGGCATTCGCGGCGCGACTGCCCTTTGCGTTGACCGACGGGCAGCGGGCCGTGGGAGCCGAGATCGCGGCGGATCTGGCGCAGCCGGTCCCGATGAATCGGCTGCTGCAGGGTGAGGTCGGCTCGGGCAAGACGGTGCTTGCGCTGCAGGCGATGCTGCAGGTCGTTGATGCCGGGGCTCAAGCGGCCTTGCTCGCTCCGACGGAGGTGCTGGCCGTGCAGCATCACCGGTCGATCACGGCGATGCTCGGCGACCTCGCCGAGGGCGGGCTGCTCGGGGGCAGCGAGATCGGCACGCGGGTGGCGCTGCTGACCGGCTCGCAGGGGTCGGCTCAGCGTCGCCGCGCGCTTGCTGATGTCGTCTCCGGGGAGGCGGGGATTGTCGTCGGGACGCACGCGCTGCTGCAGGAGAAGGTCGCGTTCTACAACCTCGGGCTGGTTGTTGTCGATGAGCAGCACCGCTTCGGTGTCGAGCAGCGCGACGCCCTGCGCGGCAAGGCCGAGGTGTCGCCGCACGTCCTCGTCATGACCGCCACGCCGATCCCGCGCACGATCGCGATGACCGTTTTCGGCGACATGGAGACCTCGACGCTGACGGAATTGCCCGCCGGGCGATCTCCAATCCAAACCTTCGTCGTCGATGAGTTTCGGCCGGGCTGGCTGGAGCGGACCTGGGCGCGGATCGGCGAGGAATGCCGGGGCGGCCGGCAGGCGTATGTCGTGTGCCCCCGCATCGGGCCGGGCGCCCCCGAGGAGGGTGGCGATCTGGATTGGCCGGAGCCGGACCCCGTCGAGGACGGCACCGCGCGGCTGGAGTTGCTCGGGGTTTTGGAGACCGTCGAGGCCCTGCGTGCTGAGCCGGCTTTGGCTGGCTTGGAGATTGGCCTGCTCCACGGCAAATTGCCCGCGGACGAGAAGGATGCCGTCATGGCGGCCTTCGCGGCGGGCGAGATCGATGTGCTCGTCGCGACGACCGTCATCGAGGTCGGCGTCGATGTCCCGAACGCGACGATCATGGTGGTGCGCGACGCTGACCGGTTCGGGGTCTCGCAATTGCATCAGTTGCGTGGGCGGGTCGGGCGAGGCGCGCATCCGGGGCTGTGCCTGCTCACCACGCGGGCCGCTGAGGGTCCGGCGGGCGAGCGGCTTGCGGCAGTGGCCGCCACGACCGATGGCTTCGAGCTGGCGGCGCTGGACCTGCGCCAACGGCGCGAGGGCGACATCCTCGGGGCCCGGCAGAGCGGCGGCCGAGGGCGGCTGCGCTATCTCTCGCTGGCCCAGCACGAATCGGTGATCGCGGCGGCTCGGGCGGACGCTGCTGAGCTGGTGGCGGCCGATCCGGAGCTGGCCCAACATCCTTTGCTGGCGGGCGTCATCGAGGCTTGGCTGCGTCCCGAGCAGGCCGATTTCCTGGAGAAGGGCTGATGACGCGGATCATCGGAGGTCGCTTTGGCGGGCGGCTGGTTCGGGCTCCGAAGGGCTCGGCGACGCGTCCCACCTCCGATCGGGTGCGGGAGTCGCTCTTCTCGCGATTGGACGCCTGGGACGCCATCGAGGGCCTGGCCGTGCTGGATGTGTATGCCGGGTCCGGTGCCCTGGGCCTTGAGGCCGCCAGCCGGGGGGCGGCCCGGGTCGACCTGGTTGAGGCCGATGCCAAGGCGGCGGCGGTGATCCGAGGCAATGTGACGGCTCTCGGGCTGTCGGCGCTTGGGCTGGGGGGCGGCGGCCCAGCCGCGGGTGGAACTCAGGTGCAGGTGCATGCGTGCACGGTCCGAGCCTTCGCCGGCCGCCTCCCACCTGCGGGTGCCGACCTGGTGCTCGGCGACCCGCCATACCCCCTGGGCGAGGAAGACCTGGCGGGTGATCTGGCGGCGCTGGCGGCAGGCGGGTGGATCGCGCCCGATGCGCTGCTCGTCATCGAGCGGTCCAGCCGCTCGCCCGAGCCGGCCTGGCCGGCGGGGATCGAGGGGGTGGATGAGAAGAAGTATGGCGAGACCCGGCTGTGGTTCGCGCGCGCGGGATCGGGTGCGGATAAGTTCGGGCCGTGACCTCACGAGTGGTGTGCCCCGGCTCCTACGACCCGGTGCATGGCGGGCATCTGGACGTCATCCGGCGTGCGGCAGCGCTCTTCGACGAGGTGGTCGTCGCGATCCTGCACAATCCCGCCAAGACCGGGACCTTCCCGATCGAGCAGCGCATCGCCTTCATCGAGGCGGCGACCGCAGACCTGCCGGCCGTGCGCGTGCAGGCCTTCCCCACCCGCCTCATCGTCGACATCGCCCGCGAGGTCGGCGCCACGGCCCTGCTCAAGGGCCTGCGGAATGCCTCCGACTATGCCTACGAGATCCCGATGGCCTCGATGAACCGTGCGCTCACTGGCATCGAGACGATCTTTCTGCCGGGCGATCCGGCCGTCGCGCACCTGTCCAGCTCGCTGGTCAAGGAAGTCTGTGCCCTCGGAGGCGATATCACCGGCATGGTCCCCGATTCTGTGCGCGAGGCTTTGGAGGCGCGGCGCGGGTGAGCCGGACGGACCGGGGGAGGGGGGCCAGCGGCATACGGCGGGCTCGGGATTTTGGGCCGGGACGCGGCGACGGTAGTCTTGATCCTCGGTCTGTGTCTTTCGCGTGACGAGGCCCGAAACCCATTCGTCAGCATTGCGTGGAGCCATGAAGCATCTCGACCCCCGCTCACCCTTGGTGTTCAGCACCTTGGCGTTGGGCCGTCGCCCGGGGTCGATGCTCGAAGTTTCCCGCGAGGTCGAGTGCGCCGAGCCCATCGGCACCGATGTCATCGAGGTTCCCGCCCGGGAGCCGCTCGATGTCGAGGTGCGGCTGGAGTCGGTGCTCGAAGGTGTGCTGGCGACGGGCTCGGTCCGCGCCACGGCGGTCGGGGCATGCGTGCGCTGCTTGGATCAGGTGTCCGTCGACGTCGACGGAACCTTCCAGGAACTGTTCGCCTATCCCGAACGGGCTGCCCGCGGCCGCAAGGTGGGCGCCACGGACGAAGAGACGCAGGAGTATGAAGTCCAGGACGACCTGATCAACCTGGAGCCCGTGCTCGTGGATGCGGTGGTGCCCTCACTGCCGTTCCAGCCGGTGTGCCGGGAGGACTGCCCGGGACTGTGCCCGCAATGCGGGTTCCGTCTCGCGGACGACCCGGCGCACGCCCATGAACTGCTCGACCCGCGGTGGTCGGCCCTGGCCGGATTGGCCGGGGACGCCGACGCGGCTGACCCTACTGAGAAAAGGAACTGACGTGGCTGTCCCGAAGCGGAAGACCTCGCGCTCCAACACCCGTTCGCGCCGCGCCAACTGGAAGGCCACCGCGGTGGCCACCACCACCTGCCCGGCCTGCAAGTCGCCCATGGTGCCGCACATCGCGTGTCCGTCCTGCGGCAACTACAAGGGCCGCCACTACGGCGCGGCCGAGCGCACCGAACACCAGGGCTGAGCCCGAGCGCACCGCCATGCAGCGGCCCATCGACGAACTGCGCGAGCACATCACTGCGGTGTGCGGCACGGAAGTCGACGGGCCGCTGCTGGTGTTGGCCCTAACCCACCGCTCCTATGCGTATGAGTCGGGGGCCATCCCGCACAACGAGCGCCTGGAGTTCCTCGGGGACGCCGTGCTCGGCATCGTCGTCACCGACCACCTGTATCGCAGCTATCCCGACCACAGCGAGGGTCACCTGGCCAAGTTGCGCGCCGCGACCGTCAACATGAGGGCGCTGGCCGATGTCGGTCGCACCATCGGGCTGGGCGACTACCTCCTGCTCGGGCGGGGCGAGGAAAGCACCGGTGGCCGGGACAAGTCGTCGATCCTCGCCGACACGACCGAGGCCGTGATCGGGGCGGTCTATCTGACCGGGGGTATGCCGGCCGCCACCGCTTTCGTGCACCATCTCGTCGGGCCCGTCATGGCCGCGTCGGCGGCTTTGGGGGCTGGGTTGGACTGGAAGACCTCGCTGCAGGAACTCAGCGTGGCCCGCTCGCTCGGGACGATTGAGTACCGCATCGTCGGTGAGGGCCCGGAACACGAGAAGGTCTTCACCGCCTCGGCCGTCCTCGGTGGCGAGATCCACGGGGTCGGCGTGGGCCGCACAAAGAAGGATGCCGAACAGCAGGCGGCCCAGGGTGCCTGGACGGCGCTGACCGCTGAGGCCGCTGGCGTCGGACAGTGTGACCTCACCGACCCGGCGCCAACGAGTGCCTGAACTGCCCGAAGTCGAGGTCGTCCGGCGCGGCCTTGCCGCCCACACCACGGGTGCCACGATCGAACGGGTCGAGACCTTCGGCCATCGGGTGTTGCGTCGACACCTGCCGGGTCCGGAGGATTTTGCGGGACGCGTCGCGGGGCGGCGCATCGAGGCCGTATGCCGACGCGGCAAGTTCCTCTGGCTCGACCTCGGGGGCGACGCCCTGCTGGCGCATCTCGGGATGAGCGGGCAGTTGCTGCTTGCGCGGCCCGGCGACCCGTCGCCGAAGCACTTGCATGCCCGCTTTGAGCTCGTTGACGCCAGCGGCGCGCCGCTGCTCGTGCATTTCGTGGACCAGCGCACCTTCGGAGGACTGGCGCTGGCCGGGGTGGATGCGGACGGCATACCCGACCCCGTGCAGCACATCGCGCGCGATCCGTTCGACCCGCTCTTTGATGCTGCCGCTGTGGCCCGGCGCATCACTTCCCGCCCTAGTGGGATCAAGCGGCAACTGCTCGACCAGACGATCGTGTCGGGGATCGGGAACATCTATGCCGACGAGGCGCTGTGGCGAGCCGGCCTGCACGGTGAGCGGCGGGGGGACCGGCTGACCAAGCCGGCCGTCATACGCCTGCTCGGGCACGCGCACGAGGTGATGGCTGACGCCCTGGGCGAGGGGGGAACGAGCTTCGACTCGCTCTATGTGAACGTCAACGGCGAGTCCGGCTACTTCGAGCGCTCGCTGAACGCCTACGGCCGCGAGGGCCAGCCCTGTCGCCGGTGCGGGACCTTGATGCGGCGCGAGCACTTCATGAACCGTTCGTCGTTCTCGTGTCCCCGGTGCCAGCCGAGACCGCGCACGACCTCATAAGCGCCAGTACCGGGGTCAGTTCAACGGCGAAGTCATCTTGCGCGCCCGGAACGACCCTGAGTTCGTTGGTGTCCAGGAGCGCCATTGCTTCGCGGAGAACTTGCAAGGGAAGTGCTCCTGCAACCACGGACTACGCGACGCACGAGGGCATCATCGGCATCGGGGAGACATAACTCCACGGCCATGACTATGGTCCTCATGCGGCCAGCGGGAGCACTGGTGTGGTGACCCCGGGGCTCAGTCGAGCAGTGGCGGTGCGACGGAGAGGTACCTGTGTCCGGTGGGGGTGGTTACTTCGGTCACGTGGGTTTGCTGTCCGGTCCCGGGCGCTTCCTGCGGGTCGAGGACGCGGGTGGTGAAGCCATCGAGTTCTTTGGTGTAGTTGCAGCGGGCGCAGAGTCCTTGCCCGTTGCGCAGTGTGGTCGGCCCGCCCTCGGCGACCGACTGGATGTGGTCGGCGTGGCGGATGGTGGCGTCGCAGTATGGCGTGCGGCAGGTGTCGTCGCGCAGGATGAGTGCGGCGCGCAGTCGGGGTGGGAAGAGCCGGGCGGTGGCGTCGAGCGCGAGGAGGTCGCGGCCGTCGGGGCTGGTGAAGACTCTGGTCAGGAAGACCTGCGCCGGCTCGGCCAGTCGGGTACCGCCCGGGATGGCATCAGGTGGTGCCGGATCGTGTTGGAGTGACGCGGTTTTCACCGGGTCGGGTGGTTCGCACCCGTGGAGCAGCAGGCGCCTGGCAAGCGCGGCCGGGAGTATGCCGTGCCCCGGAATCCGTGCGGGTGTCGCAGCGCTCTGGAATCCGCGCATGCCGGCGGGCGCTGGTATTGGGTGGGCGCTGTCGTTGTCTGCCGGGTGGGCCTGCGTGCCGGCGCCGTTGGGGGCCTGGCCGGCCGTGAAGGCGTTCGTCGGGCTATCGCTGTTGCCTGCTGTCTCGGTGGCCGGCTCGTCCGTGGGGAAGAGGCT
This sequence comes from Nostocoides veronense, assembly GCF_039531185.1. NCBI lineage: Bacteria > Bacillati > Actinomycetota > Actinomycetes > Micrococcales > Intrasporangiaceae > Nostocoides > Nostocoides veronense. The sequence continues at coordinate 147,616 of NZ_BAAAPO010000042.1, read as the reverse complement.
TTCGGCGGGCATGACGAGGTTGAGGGCGACGGGGCAGGCTTGGCCGGGGGTGAGTCCGGCGAGCCAGCGCAGGGCGGCGTCGCTCATGACCTGCGCGTGGGTCCGCCCACCGAGCGGGTCGGCGGGAGTCTCACCGTCGTCGGTTTCGTGGTGGCCGGCGATGACGGTGGTGGCGTGCCGGTGCACGGACGCGTACGCGCTGACGATCCCGGTCAGCGGCCCGAAGATCGACAGGTACGCCATCCCGTCCGGAGCGGGCCGGGTAAACACACCCCGTTCCGACATTGCGCGTTCGTGTTTGGCCACGACAGCGGCGGGGTCGAGTTCCGCGGCGTAGCGCGCGGCGGCACCGGTGAGTTGTTTCAGACTCGAGGTCGCCAGCCGTGGCGCGATCAACTCATCCACCCGGGCCCGCAGCTCGGGATTGAGGACATTGGTTTCCCGGACGATCGCGGCCGCACAGCGTTCATCGATGACCCCGGCCGTCAATGCGGCCCGCGTGTGCGGCATCCCCGGCAACGCCCGGGCGAGCCCGAGGTGCCGATCCGCAGTCGCGGGTGAACACCGCCGGGCGAGCGCGATCTGCGGCGCGATCGAGGATCGGGCTTTCGGCAGCGAGGCCCGGTTCGCGAGCGCCTCACGCACCGTCGCCCGCCCGAAATGAGCAGTCGCGCGGGCCTGCGCGGCCGCGATCGCGCCCTTGACCTGCTCCAGCCCGGCGATGAGGTCGATCAACTCCGGCAGACCCAACTCGGGCCTGGGGTTGCCCGCCGGGTCGGCAAGGTCGGAGTCATCGTCCGGTGCAAGGGTGGCGAGCCAATCGACGAGTTCCCGAACCGACGCACCGGGTGAGGCATGACCGGCCGACTGGTCGCACCAGCGGGGTTCGGCCGCGGCCAGCGCCCACGAGTCCCGCTCGTCGGCCTCGTCCACGTCATCCCAGCCGAGCTCGTCCTGCCACGCCTCGAAATCCGCGACCAACTCCTCGACATCCAACGGCGGCCACCACGCGTCATCGAGCGGAGTCAACCCCTCACAAGCGCCCGCGGGGCGCAGTCCAGCAGCGGGTCCGAGAGGCCCGCCTGTGGGGTGCTGCGCCATCGCCGTCATCCTCAGATGGTACACCAGTTCGATTCGGAAATCTAGAAGAATTTCGATGAAAGTCACTGAGACACAGGCGGTTTCGCGTGTTCTGTCCGGCCTCTGCGAGCGGGCAATGATCCCCATACGGCTTGGCGTCACGCGAATTCAGGCGGGGTCATAGACGCCGAGACGTCCCGGCTGCCCGAAGGCCCTAGGGAATCGGCAGTGTCTTGAGTTTCACGACCTTGCCCGTGTGGGCGAACGAGAGATCAGCGAAGGCCTGCCGGACGACGGCGGCATAGGTGTGCTGGCCGGTCATGCTCGGGTGGATGCCATCGGGTTGCAGCAAGGACGGGTCGGCCGTGACCTTGGCATTCCAATCCGCAACGATGACATTCGGGTAGTCCTTGGCCACCCGGACCAAGGTCTCGTTATCGGCCTTGGCGCGCGCCATATTCAGGTGCAGGTTGACGAGCACGATCATGCGCTTGGGCCCAAGCCGCTCGAGACTGGCCCGCAAGTCCGCCTCGTCGACTCCCGCATTAGTGCCGAAGGAGAGGATCACGCCGCGCCGGATGTCATGCCCGGAAGCGACGATCGCGGCATAGCCAGCCGACCAGCGTCGGTTGGACTTGGCGTCGATGCGGACGCCGGGGAAGTAGTACTTCAGGGCGGGGATGGAGCCGACCATCATCGAGTCGCCATAGGCGTCGATTTCCTTGCCCTTGGGCATGGTGAAGCCGGCGTCCTTGAGGGTCGGCGCACTGGTTCCCGTCGTCGAGGGCTGTCGCGTCGCGGCTTTCTCGTTGGCATCGATGGCCGCTTGTGTCGAGGTGACCTTGGGTGCCGTCGCCACAATTGCCCCCGTCGCGATCACAAGCACAGCCACGGTCGCGGCCAAGACCCTCGTCCCGGATCGGCCGGGCACGCGCGCCGCGACTCCCCGCCACGCGCCGACCCAGCCATCCCGTCGCACGGGCGTTTCGATGAATCGGAAGGACAAATCCGCCAAGGCGAGAATCACCAGCACGCACCACACGCGCGACCACAGGAAGCCCTCGGATCCCGACACGCCCCCGTGATCGGCGTTGACGATCAGGATGACCGGCCAATGCCAGAGGTAGATGCCATAGGAGCGGTCGCCGATCCAGCGCATCGCGGGGACATCGAGCAGCCTCGAGAACGCGCCGCCGCTGACCGCGCTCGCGATCAAGACAGCCGTCACGAGGCTGGCCAAGAGCAAGCCGCCCCGGAAGGTGAGGGAACGCGACTCATCGAGCCACCAAAGCAAGGCGGCAAGGACCACCAGAGCCCCACCGGTCACGAGCCGTCGACGGGCCGCCCAACCAGGGCCAGCGAGCGTGGCTCGCCCGCCACCGGCATACCAAAAGGCAAGAGCGGCTCCGATCATCAGACCGAAGATGTGGGTGTCGGTGCCGTAATAAACCCGAGTGGACCCGCCGTTGGGGTCGAATCGCCACGCCATGGCAAGCGCCGACAGCGTGGCGATGCTGAGCGCCACCCCAGCCCGGCCTCGAGCGCTGCGCACGAAGCGCAGCAGGCCGAGCGCCGCTAGCGGCCACAGCAGATAGAACTGCTCTTCGACAGCCAGCGACCAAAAGTTCATGAACAACTGCGGCGACGTCGCGTGGAAATAGTCCGCCCCGACCGCCAACTGGACCCAGTTGAACGAGAAGGTCAGCGCGCCGAGCACCTGGGAGCCCACGCCGACGACCAGGTCGCGCTGGGTGATCCGGGCCAGCAGCACGCTCACCGGGATGACCAGCAATAACGCAGGCAACAGGCGTCGCGCCCGCCGGCCCCAAAAGCCGCGCAAGTCGACGCGCCCGCTGCGCTGCTCCTCACGAACCAGCAAGGAGGTGATCAGGAAGCCCGAGACGACGAAAAAGATGTCGACCCCGATGAAGCCGCCAGGCAGCCACGCGGCGTTGAGATGGAAGACCAGTACGGAGGCGATGGCGATGGCGCGCAAACCGTCCAGGCCGGCCAGCCGACTCCCCGATGCCGCGCGACGAGCAACCCCTCCGGACGGCTGGCGAGAGTATGCCGCGGCATCGCCCTTGGCGCGCAGGTCACCGCTGCGGGTCGTTGCGTCTGTGGTCACCCACACCCCTCCCTTCGCGTCGTCGCCGGACGTGCCAGGACCGGCATCGTCGTCAAGGCGAGAAACCACCTCACCGCACACCGTAGGGAAAGGCGCCGACAGCCCCCGGACGCCACGCGGGAGAGAGGTGCTTATGCTCGCGAGATGGACACCGATGAGCGTCTCTTGGTGCATGTCAGTGGCCGGGTACAGGGCGTCGGCTTTCGGTGGTGGACGCGCGCTCGCGCCCTCGAACTCGGCCTCGTCGGGTATGCCCGTAATACCGACGACGGGCGCGTAGAGGTCAACGCCGAAGGCCCGCCGGAGTCGCTTGATGCACTCCTGGCGCTGCTCACAGAGAGTCCGTCCAGCACACGACGACCGGGGCGAGTGCTCGCCGTGACGCCGTCGCTGCGCGGCCCAGCTACCGGCCGCTACGAGGGCTTCGTCGAACGCTGAACTGCGGACGTTCCGTGCGCTCGACCGCGGGGGAGCCCACCGGGCGAGCCGCCGCGATCCGGACGGTGGCAGCCGGAGGTGAGCGGGCGCCATACGATCGGGCCATGACGAGGCCGACCGCCGGCGGGGGGATTCCCCCGGAGCTCGCGCGGCTGCGCTCCAGCATCGACAATATCGACGCGGCGCTGGTGCACTTGCTCGCTGAGCGTTTCAAGGCGACCCAGCAAGTCGGGGAATTGAAGGCGGCGCACGGCCTGCCGCCGGCCGATCCCGGTCGCGAGGAGCGACAGATCGCCCGCTTGCGCGTGCTTGCGCATGACGCCGGTCTCGACCCGCTCTTTGCCGAGAAGTTCCTCAACTTCATCATCGCCGAGGTGATTCGCCACCACGAGGCAATTGCGGGCGCAGCCAACCCGCCCGCCTGACCCCGCCCCCGACAAAGACGCTGAGCTTGCCCCGGGAAGTCTGCACTTCACCCCCGCTCTAAAGCAGGGCGAAGCGCACAGTTGTGGCATCCGGAGAAAAATGAGCAGCCCCGATTACAGTGGACAGGCTCGCCCACCCCACCCCAAGGACCGCGCTCGACGATGTATGTCAAGTCCCTCACCGTCAAAGGGTTCAAGTCGTTCGCGTCGGCCACGACCTTCCGGCTTGAACCCGGAGTGACCTGCATCGTCGGCCCCAATGGTTCCGGCAAGTCCAATGTCGTCGACGCGCTCGCATGGGTGATGGGGGAACAGGGCGCCAAGTCGCTGCGTGGCGGCAAGATGGAGGACGTCATCTTCGCCGGCACCTCCGGCCGAGCGCCGCTGGGCCGCGCCGAGGTGTCGATGACCATCGACAACACCGATGGCGCGCTGCCGATCGACTACACCGAGGTGACGATCCGGCGCACGATGTTCCGCGGTGGCGGCTCCGAATACGCCATCAATGGCACCGCCTCCCGCCTCCTCGACATCCAGGAACTGCTCTCCGACAGTGGAATTGGCCGCGAGATGCACGTCATCGTCGGCCAGGGCCAACTCGACACCGTCCTGCGGGCCACACCGGAGGAGCGCCGCGGCTTTATCGAGGAGGCAGCGGGCGTCCTGAAGCACCGCAAGCGCAAAGAAAAGGCGCTGCGCAAGCTGGAGACGATGGAGGCGAACCTGACCCGGGTCGCCGACCTGACCAGCGAGATCCGCCGCCAACTCGGCCCCCTCGGGCGCCAAGCGGAGGCCGCGCGGCGAGCGGCCGTGATTCAGGCGGAAGCACGCGATGCCCGCCTGCGCCTGCTGGCCGACGAACTCGCACAACTGACCGCGGCGATGGAGGCCGAGGCGGCCGACGAGACCGCCTTGCTGCGCCGGCGAGCCGAGACCGAGTCGACCTTGGCCCGGGCGCGAGCAGCGGTCGCGGAAGCCGAGGCCGAGTTCGGCGCCGCCGGTCCGGTGCTGTCGGCCGAGCGGGACCGATGGATCGCCTTGCGCACCACCACCGAGCGCCTCGAGAGCATTCATTCCCTCGCTGGCGAGCGGGTCCGCCTGCTGCGCACCGACGACCAGGAGGAGAACACCACCGGGCGCGATCCCGACGAGTTGATGGCTCAGGCCCAGCAGGTTCGTGAGCAAGAGCGGGTGCTCCACGGCGAGGTCAGCGCCGCCACGTCTGCCCTTGAAGCCGCCCGAACCCACCGCGCCGAGGCCGAGGAGGCCACCGGCACGGAGCAGCGCCGCGTCGCCACCCTCGCCCGAGCAGCCGCCGACCGCCGCGAAGGACTCGCCAAGCTCGCCGGCCAAGTTGCTGCCCGTCGCACCCGCCTCGAATCCGCAGAAGCCGAGGTCGGACGCCTGGCCCAGGCCGCCGAGGCGTCCCTGGCCCGCGCCGCCGAAGCGGAGCAAGATTTCGCCGCCCTCGAAGCCTCGATTGCCGTCGAGGAGAAGGGCGAGGAAGGTCTCGACGCGGCATACGAAGCAGCACAGGAGGCGGCGGACGCCGCTCGAGCTGAGGTCGACCGGTGGCGCGAGGCCGAGCGCGCCGCCGACCGTGAACGCACTGCCCTCTCCGCCCGCCTCGACGCCCTCCGTCTCGGCCTGCGGCGCAAGGACGGGGCCGCGGCCCTGCTGGCCGAGGATGCGCTCGCCGTCGGTGGCACGCTCGCCGACGCACTGCGCGTGCCCGCCGGGGACGAGGTCGCCATCGCCGCAGCCCTGGGGTATGCCGCAGAGGCGGTCACCGCTCCCGACCTCGCCGCCGCCCAGGCGGCCCTGGACCACCTCCGCGCCACCGAGGGTGGGCGAGCCACCGTGCTCGTGGAGTATGCGGACACCCCGGCAACCCCCGACCTCACCTTGCCCGCCGGGGCCCGGTGGGCCAGCGAGGTCGTGACCGTCACCGACGGGCTTCGCGGGGCCGTCGGACGGCTGTTGGCCGGCGTGGTGCTGGTGCCGGACGCCGCCGCTGCCGGGCGACTCCTCGAGACTCATCCCGACCTGACCGCCGTCACCCCGACCGGCGATGTTCTGGCTGCCGGTGTGGTCCGTGGTGGCAGCGCCGACGCCCCAAGCCTGATCGAAACCCAAGCCGCCGTCGATGAGACGGCCGAGGCGCTGGCCGACGCGCAGGCGCGCGGCGAGGAGGCGCAATTCCGCCTCGCCGCGGCGAACGCCGCCCTCCACGAAGCCACCGCCACCGCCGAGGCACACCTCGAACGTCTCCACGAATCCGACGCCACGATGGCCGCCGTCGCCGAGCAACTTGGCAGCCTCGGCTCGGCGATCCGGTCGGCGCGGGCCGAACATGACCGCCTGCAGCGGGCCCGCGAACAGGCGGCGGCCGCCATCCCCACGGATCGGGAGGCGCTCGCCGAACTCACAGCCCGGCTGGAAGCCGCCGGCGCAGAGCCTGAGCACGACGAGCAAGCCACGCCGGACCGCACGCAAGAACTCGCCGCTGCTGCCTCCGCGGCCCGCGCCGCCGAGACGGAGGCGCTGCTCGCGGTGCGCACCAAGGAGGAGCGCGCGCGGGCGCTATCCGGCCGGGCTGCCTCCCTGGAGGGCGCGGCCCGCAACGAGCTGGCCGCTCGCGAACGGCTGCGTGAGCGCCGCGAACGCCGGCGGCGAGAAGCGACCGTCGCCGAATCGGTAGCTGCCGCAGCGGCATACGGCATCCACCGCCTCGCGCAGGCCACCGCCGAAGCCCATCAGCGCGTTGACGCGCTCGACATACAGGCCCGCGAGCTCCAAGTCCGCCTCGGCACCCTGCGCGGCGACCTCGCCACAGCCCAGGACGAACTCGCCACCCTCACCGATGACATCCACCGCGACGAGGTGGCGCGCGCTGCGCAACAGGCACGGGTCGAACAGCTGCAGGTCAGGGCCCTCGACGAGCTCGGGATCGACCCCGAGGTGCTCGTTGAGGATTTCGGTCCCCACCAACTCGTCCCTGTCGTTGTCGCGGCGGGCGAGGACCCCCAGGAGCCGCAGCCCTACGTCCGCGAGACCCAGGAAAAGCGCCTGCGACGCGCGGAACGCGGTCTGCGTGAACTCGGCCGCATCAACCCGCTGGCCCTCGAGGAGTTCGCGGCCCTGGAGGAGCGGCATACCTTCTTGACCCAACAGATGGAGGACCTCAAGGCCTCCAAACGCGACCTGCTCGACATCGTGCGCGAGGTCGACCAGCGTGTAGAGGAGGTTTTCAGCTCAGCCTTCGAGGACACGGCGGCGCAATTCGAGCGGGTCTTCGCGCGGCTCTTCCCCGGCGGCGAGGGGCGGATTTTCCTCACCGATCCCTCGGACATGCTCACGACCGGCATTGAGGTCGAGGCGCGCCCGCCGGGCAAGAAGGTCAAACGTCTCTCGTTGCTCTCCGGTGGCGAGCGCTCCCTGGTTGCGGTGGCCCTGCTGGTCGCGATTTTTAAGGCGCGGCCGAGCCCGTTCTACATCATGGACGAGGTCGAGGCGGCGCTGGATGACACCAATCTGGGGCGCCTGATCACCCTCTTTGAGGAGCTTCGCGACTCCAGCCAGCTCATCGTCATCACGCACCAAAAGCGCACCATGGAGGTCGCCGACGCGCTCTATGGCGTCTCGATGCGCGGCGACGGCGTGACCACCGTCGTGTCGCAACGGCTGCGCGCGGTGGCCGAAACGGCGTAATGACCTGCGGCATTGCGGGTGACCGACAGTGCTGACGGAAACCCGCCATGTTGTTGCCCGTCCGTTATATTGCGCGCCCCGTTGGTGTGTTTTAAGGTCTCGAGGATCCGTCGACGCAGGGTCGGCGGACGGAGGGGAGAAACACCAATGAAGTCCTTTACGCGTGCTGCGGCTGCCGTCGCGACCGCCGGTCTGATCGCGGTCGGCGGTTCCACCGTCGCCAACGCCGCGCCGTCCGATGGCGCCTCGCTCGGCAAGTCTCAGGTGACCTGCTACGGCAAGGCCAACAAGCCGTTCATCATCGGCGGCGTCGGCAGCACCAGCAAGCAGGTCGGCGTCATCTACTGCGCCGGCGGCGGCGCGTACATCCGCGGCAATGTCACCATCCAGAAGTTGATCGGTGGCTACTGGTACGACCAGGGCCGCGCCACCGTGCAGACGAAGTATGTCGGCTCGCGCAACGTCCAGTTCCCCGACCAGCACCCGGCCCAGCCCGGCGTGTGGCGCACCAAGGCGACCTTCAGCTTCGCCAATGGCGGCCCGTCGCGCACCTTCTACAGCGCTCAGGTCCGCTACGTCCCGGCCCGCCACGGGGTCACCCTGTGAGCTGACCCTCGGGTCACCCACGACACCGAAGGCCGAGAGAGCGCTCGCTCTCTCGGCCTTCGCCGTGCCCAGACGTATGCCGCCCGCGTGTCGGATTTGGGACGCCTGCGAACCTCTGGGACCCTTGAGACATGCTCAGCATGCTTCTCCCGCTGCTCCTGTGCCTCGTCATCGCCGTGCTCACCTTGGCGCTGGTCGCCATTCCGGCCCGTCGCGAGGGCCGTGATTTGCTCACCCCGCGCGGTGAAGAGGTGCTCGTGCGGGTGAAGTCCGGCACCGATGCGGCCGCAGCACGCACGAGCGATCTGGTGAGCAGCGCCGCCGCCCGGGTGCGCTCGAGCGGCTCGGAGTCCGAGACGGAGCAGGCGCCCACCCCGCGCTGAGTTCTCGATCGAGCGGGCCCGATGTGAGGATGGGCACGTGATCGATCAGTTGTGGGAGTACCTCGTCGTTGCCGGCGTTCTGCTGGTGGCGATTGTCGCCGGCCTGGCGGCCTTCCTACGCCCCGGCCGCGGTGGTCGCACCAAGGACCTGCCGAAGCCGACACCCAAGCCGACGCCAACGCCCGGCCCGCGCCCCGACATCGGCGACGAGCACCCAACCGGTGGCGTTGACACCCTCCCGCCACCGGCCGACACGGCCCCAGCCGAGCCGGACGTCCTCGAACCCGACGATGTCCTGCTCGAGGAGCCCCCGACTCCCACACTTGAGCGCCCCGATTCGGCCCGCGGTCGCCTCCAACGCCTGCGCGCCCGGCTGGCCCGCAGCAATACCGCCCTCGGCAAGGGCCTGCTGGCCCTGCTCACCCGAGGCGGCCTGGATGAGGCGGCCTGGGAAGAGGTCGAGGACACGCTGCTCGCCGCCGACCTCGGCGTCGACGCGACGACCGAACTCGTCGACAGCCTGCGAAGCCAGGTCGCCGTGGACGGCACGCGCGACGAAGCCACGGTTCGCGGCTGGCTGCGCACGGACCTGCTCGCGCTCGTCGACCCCGGCATGGATCGCGCCGTCGCCTCCCACCGCGTCGGGGACCGCCCGGCGATCGTGCTTGTCGTCGGCGTCAATGGCACCGGCAAGACCACCACCGTCGGCAAGCTCGCCCGCGTCCTCGTCGCCGAGGACAAGGACGTCATCCTCGGTGCTGCGGACACCTTCCGGGCCGCGGCGGCCGATCAGCTCGAGACGTGGGGGGCTCGCGTGGGCGTCCCCACCGTGCGCTCCCACAAAGACGGCGCCGACCCCGCCGCCGTCGCCTTCGATGCCGTCAAGGCCGGCATCGAGCTGGAGGCCGATGTCGTCCTGCTCGACACAGCAGGCCGCCTGCACAACAAGACCAACCTCATGGACGAGCTCGGCAAGATCAAGCGCGTCGTGGAGAAGCAGGCGCCGATCGACGAGGTGCTGCTCGTCCTCGACGCCACGACCGGCCAGAACGGGCTGCGCCAGGCCGAAGTCTTCGCCTCCGTCGTCGGCATCACGGGCATCGTATTGACCAAGTTGGACGGCACCGCCAAGGGCGGCATCGTCGTCGCGGTCCAGCGCAAGCTGGGCGTTCCCGTCAAGCTCGTCGGCCTTGGGGAGGGCCCTGACGACCTCGCGCCCTTCGACCCCGAGGCCTTCGTCGACGCCATCCTCGCCTGATGGCCGCGGCCGGTCCTACCCTGCGGCTGCGTCCTGCGGGCAAGGTATGGCGGGCCGGTCTCGTCCTGCTGCTGACCGCCGGCTTCCTCGGGGGCACGACGGTGGGTGACGATCATTGGTGGCCGTTCTCGCCCTGGCGGATGTTCTCGACCTCGACCAGTCCCAATGCGGCCGTCGCTTCCACCCTGATCGAGGTGCGCCGCGCGGATGCACCGGCCGAGTGGGTGCCCGCGCCCCTGACCCCGGGCACTGTGGGCCTGAACCGCGCGGAGATCGAGGGCCGGCTAGACCTCATACGAGCGGATCCGACGGTGCTCGGGACACTCGCCGCCAGCCACAAGCGACTGCAGCCAACCGAGCCGGAGTGGGTCGGCATCCGCGTCGTCATCCGGCGTTATCTGCTCAAGGACGGCGCGCTCACCGGCGAAGTCCGCGACGAAACCGTCGCCCAATGGGCGGCCTCGTGACCAGCCCCGCCGCTTGGCTCTTCACGCCCGCCCCGGTCGGCCGCGTGGCCATCTTGCGCATTCTGACCTACGCCTTCGTCATCCTCGATGTCGTATGGCTGCACACCAGCGGCTGGTATCACGGCTATGCCGACCCGATCTGGTACCAACCGCTCGTCATGGGGCAGTGGCTGCACCTGCCCGCGGCGAGCGTCCTGCTGGTCGAAAGCCTCAAGTGGGGCACGGTCCTCGCCGCACTCATCGCCCTGACCGGGCGGTTGCCGCGCGCGGCTGGCGGTCTCGTGGCGGTCGGGTGGATCTGGTACCAATACATCGCCTTCGCCTACGGCAAGGTCGACCACGATCGCGGCGACTTCGTCGTGGCCCTGCTGCTGCTGCCGACGCTCGGCCAGGCCTATTGGCGCGATCGCCGCCTCTCGGAGGCGGCCGGTTTTGTGCTTCGTGCCGTCCAGCTCGCTGCCATCGCGACCTACTTCCTCTCGGCCTGGGCCAAGGTGCGCTTCGGTGGCTGGGAGTGGGTCAACTCCGCGACGATGGTCCGGGCCGTGGTGCGCCGGGGCACGCCGTGGATGAAATGGCTGCTCGATGTCCCGTGGCTGTTGCAGGCCACCCAGTGGGGGCTATTCATCGCCGAAATGGCCTCACCGTTGATCTTTTTCGTCCCCGAGCGGGTGCGCCGGTGGATGGTCTACGGCTGGTTCGCCTTCCACACCCTGACCTATGCCTCGATCACCATCGCCTTTTGGCCGCACCTGGTGATGATGCTCGCCTTTCTCCCCCTCGAGGAGTATGCGGACCGCTTGGCAGCCCGGTTCAGCCGTGCGCGGCGTCCCGCTGAGCGGGCGGCATAGAGCAGGCCGGCGTGCCGCCGGGGAGGCGGTGGCGGTTGTCGGCGACCCACCGATAGATCACGGCCGCGAGTTGGTTGATCCCGGGCGTCCAGATGACCGCAGCAAACGGGCGCCACCACACATGACCGGTCCACAAGGTCCTGGCCACCGCATTCTGCGCCGACGACACCTGCCCATTGCGCGCCACCCACTGCAAGGCCTCGATGCACTGCTCCTCGCTCAGCCCGAGCGCGGCCAGATCGAGTTCCTGCCAGGGCGCGACGGTGAAGTCACCGGCAGCGCGCCGCACGCGACGCTCGACGAAGCGAGCCAGGGTCGAACAGATCGCACAGTCGCCGTCGAAGACGAGGACGGGCAGGGGGGTGGAGGCGCGCGGCATACTCACCATTGTCCCACCGTCGTCTCACCATCCGGGACCAGCGGGGCGACGTAACCCAGAGTTGACGAGATCGAACACAACGACATGTGGACGTAACACAAGAACGCGCCCGCCGAAATCCCGCCCGGCGAAAGTTTCGGCCATGACAGCACACCTGCTCTCACTGGCCACGGTGGACGAGCCGACGATCGACTATGCGTCGACCGGCTTCCTCATCGTCTGCGCCTCCCTCGTCCTGCTGATGACCACGCCCGGGCTCGCCCTCTTCTATGGCGGCATGACCCGGGCCAAATCCGTCCTGAACATGATGATGATGTCTTTCGGTGCCATGGGCGTCGTCGGCATCCTCTACGTCCTCTATGGCTACTCGATGTCCTTCGGCCCGAGCGATATCGGTGGCCTGATCGCCAATCCCTTCGACAAATTCGGCCTGAAGGACACCGCCTCGGTGATCAACCCCTTCGGCTACGACGGTTACGGCAATATCCCCGAACTCGTCTTCGTCGGATTCCAACTCACCTTCGCCGTCATCACCGTCGCCCTGATCAGTGGCGCCATCGCGGACCGCGTGAAGTTCTCGACCTGGCTGGTGTTCTCCGGCCTCTGGGTCACGCTGGCCTACTTCCCGATCGCCCACATGGTGTGGGGCGGCGGTCTGCTGTCCGCCAGCGAGAGCGGTCTCTCGGCGCGCCTTTTCGGTGCCACCGATGGCGTCGCCGATGTCGTGCCAATCGACTTCGCTGGTGGCACGGTCGTGCACATCAATGCCGGTATGGCGGGGCTCGTCCTCGCCCTGATCGTCGGCAAGCGCCTCGGCTTCGGTAAGCAAGCGATGCGCCCGCACAATGTCCCGCTCGTCATGATCGGCGCCGGCCTGCTGTGGTTCGGCTGGTTCGGTTTCAACGCCGGCTCCGAACTCGCCCCCGATGGCACCGCGGCCCTGGTCTGGGTCAACACCACCGTCGCCACCTGCGCCGCGATGCTCGGCTGGTTGCTTGTCGAGAAGTTCCGCGACGGGCATGCCACCTCCATCGGCGCCGCGTCCGGCGTCGTCGCCGGCCTGGTCGCCATCACCCCGGCCTGTGGCGCCCTCTCCCCGCTCGGCTCCATAGCCCTCGGCGCCGTCGCTGGCGCGATGTGCGCGTATGCCGTGGGGCTGAAATACACCCTTGGCTTCGATGACTCGCTCGATGTCGTCGGTGTCCACCTGGTCGCCGGCCTCTGGGGCACCATCGGCGCCGGCCTGCTCTCCACCAGCACCGGCCTGTTCTATGGCCACGGGGTCAAGCAGACTGTTGTCCAGATCCTGATCGCCCTCGCCTCACTGCTCATCTGCGGTGTCGTGACCGCCGCCCTCGGCTACGCGCTCAAGGCCACCATGGGCTGGCGGATCACCGAGGACGCGGAGTCCGCCGGCATCGACCAGAGTGAGCACGCGGAAACGGCATACGACCTGACCCCGCGGGGCGGGCGCTTGGCTGGCGCCCTCGGCCTGACCACCACCCGCGAGAGCACCCCCACCTCCGAAGGAGCATCCGTATGAAGCTCGTTACCGCCATCATCAAGCCGCACGCCCTCGACGATGTGAAGTCCGCCCTGGAGGCCTATGGCGTCACGGGTATGACGATCAGCGAGGCCAGCGGTTACGGCCGGCAGCGCGGGCACTCCGAGGTCTATCGCGGCGCCGAATACACCGTTGATTTCGTCCCGAAGATCCGCCTCGAGGTGCTCGTCGATGATCTCGACGCGAGCTCAGTCGTCGACATCATCATCAAGTCCGCCACCTCCGGCCGGATCGGCGACGGCAAGATCTGGACCGTGCCGGTCGAGGATGTCGCCCGAGTGCGCACCGGCGAGCGCGGCACCGACGCCCTCTAATCCCGATGGCCCTGCTCAAGACCCGACTCGACCTGGCCGGCACCCGCGCGTTCACCGCGCCGGGTGCCGGTCCGGCACGCCGGGAGGCCATCGCGGCATACACCGGCGACTGGCTGGCGCAGGCCTGGCAGGCGGCGACGGGCGGCCGCGCGACTCAAGGGGTTGCCCTGGCCGCGGTCGGGTCCTTGGGTCGCCGCGATGCCGGGCCGCTCAGCGATCTCGACCTGGTGCTGCTGCACGACGGACGGGCGCTGCCAGAGCGGGACCTGGCCGCGCTGGCCGACCGGATCTGGTACCCGATCTGGGATGCCAAGGTGCGTCTCGATCACAGTGTCCGCACGCTTGGGCAGTGCCGAGAAGTCGCCGGCGGCGACCTGGCCGCCGCCGTCGGTCTGCTCGATATCGCTCCCATCGCGGGCGACCTGCAACTCGTCGCGGCGGTGCGTTCAACAGTCGCGCACGACTGGCGGGCCAACGCCCGCAAACGGCTGCCGCAGTTGAGCGAGGCGCTGGCCGAACGGCATATCCGTCATGGCGACCTCGCGCAGTCCATCGAGCCGGACCTGAAAGAGGCGCGCGGCGGACTGCGGGATATGACTGTCCTGCGCGCGCTCGCCGCCGCCTGGCTCGCGGATCGGCCACATGGCCCGGTGGATGAGGCGTATGACGCCCTGCTCGATGTCCGTGACGCCCTCCAGATCGTCACTGGCCGGGGCCGCGACCGGTTGGGGCGCGAGGATCACGACGCGGTGGCGGCGCTCCTCGGCTTCCCGGACGCCGATGCGCTGTTGACGACGGTCAGCCGCAGCGCCCGGACGCTGGCCTATGCGCTCGATTCGACGATGCGCCGCGCAGGGCAGAGCCAACGTGCTCGCGTGCTGCGGGTTGGGCCACGCCGCGCGCACCTGGTTTCGCTGGGCTATGGCGTCTTTGAGCACGATGGCGAAGCGGTGCTCGGCGGCACGCCGCCCCAGGACGCCATCTGGCCCCTGCGCGCAGCGGTCGTCGCGGCCCGTGCGGGGCTTCCGTTGGCACCCGCGACGCTGACCAACCTGGCCGCCTTGCCGGACCTGCCGACCCCCAGGCCACCCCTGGCGAGGGATCTCTTCGCGGACCTCTTGGCGACGGGTGCCGGGCTGGAGCCGGTGTGGGAGGGGCTGACGCAGGTCGGACTGGTGCAGCGGTGGCTGCCCGAGTGGGCGGCGGTGGACTCGCGTCCGCAGCGCAATCCGGTGCATCGGCATACGGTCGACCGGCACCTGATCGAGACCGTCGTCGAGGCCGGCGGCCTGGTGCGCGAGGTCGCGCGGCCGGACCTATTGCTGCTGGCGGCTCTGCTGCATGACATCGGCAAGATCGCCGGCGCCCAGGACCACAGTCATACCGGCGCGGCAATCGCCCGGGAGATTCTGAAGCGGATCGGATTCGATGCCGCCGATGTGGCCGTCGTGACCCGGCTGGTCGCCGAGCACCTGACCCTCATCGAACTCGCGACGAGGCGCGATGTCGACGATCCGGCGACCATCGCGGCCGCCTGGGAGGCGGCCGGAGACAAGCGCGACACCTTCGAGTTGCTCCGGGCCTTGACCATCGCCGACGCCAAGGCCGCAGGGCCTAAGGCGTGGACCGACTGGCGAGCGGGCCTGCTGCAGATGCTGTGCACCGCAGTACTGGAACAGCAGCGTCCTCAAGCGCTCCCCAGCCCGGCAGCGGCCGAGGAGGAGCTGGCACCCGATGTGCTGAGCGCGGTCGCGGGCGGGGAGCCGCAGGTCACGGTGACGGCGGCCGACGGCGGCTTCACGATCCGCGTCCTCGATCGCGACCGGTTGGGTCTGTTCGCCGACACCGCGGGCGTGCTCGCCGCCGCCGGACTCACGGTGCGGTCGGCCGGCCTGCGGACAGTCTCCGGCGTGGCCATCGATACCTGGCTCGTCGAGGCCCCCGCCGGCGATCCGCCCAGCGCCGAGCGCATCCAGCGCGGGTTGAGTGCGCTCGCGCTGGGCGACCGCTCGCCGCTCGCGTCCCTGGAGCGGCGGCGGACCTTCGCCAGCGGTTCCCATCGCGCGGTGGCGGACGGGATGCCGACGCGCGCCTTCGTCATACCCGGCGCCGCGGCGGGGGCCACGGTCCTGGAGGTGCGGGCGCGAGACCGGCTGGGCCTGCTGGGCGACCTCGGGAGATGCTTCGCGAGCGCCGGTCTCTCGGTGCGCTCGGCGCACATCGCCACCCACGCCGGCCAGACCCTCGACACCTTCTACCTGACGCAATTCGGCGACCGCCCGCTCTCGCCGGCCCAGGTGGCCGCCACCGTGGCCGCCGTCATCGACACCTGCGACGGGACCTGAGGCGAGTCACCCATTTCTCTCCGGATGCCACAAAGGTGAGGTTCACCCGACTTTCTTGGGCTACCGAACCTCAACTTTCCCGGGCTCAAGTTCGCCGGCCATGCGCACGAGCGGCTGGGTTCCTGGCGGGGCCGCATTAGGCTTATCCGGTGTTCACCTCGCTCTCTGATCGCCTGACCGCGACCTTCAAGAACCTTCGCGGCAAGGGCAAGCTCAGCGAATCCGATGTCAACAAGACCGTTCGCGACATTCGCCTGGCGCTGCTCGAGGCCGATGTCGCGCTGCCGGTTGTCAAGGACTTCACGGCCGCGGTGCGGGAGCGGGCGCTCGGCGCCGAGGTGTCGCAGGCGCTGAACCCGGCGCAGCAGATCATCAAGATCGTCAACGAGGAACTCGTTGAAATCCTCGGGCAGCACACTCGCCCGCTGCGGCTGGCGAAGACCGCTCCGACCGTCATCATGCTCGCCGGCCTCCAAGGCTCGGGCAAGACCACGCTGGCCGGCAAGCTCGCCAAATGGTTCAAGGACCAGGGCGACACCCCGCTGCTCGTTGCCGCCGACCTGCAGCGGCCCAATGCCGTCACCCAGCTCGAGGTCGTCGGTCAGCGCGCCGGGGTCCCGGTCTTCGCGCCGGAGCGCGGCAATGTCGGCGGGCACGATGCCGTCGGGCCGACGGGGGAGGGCACCCGCTCGTATGGCGATCCGGTGGAGGTCGCGGAGGACGGCATCCAGCACGCGATCTCCAAGCTCTACAACGTCGTCATCGTCGACACCGCCGGCCGGCTCGCCGTCGATGAAGAATTGATGCAGCAGGCGGCGGACATCAAGGACGCCATCGAGCCGGACGAAACGCTCTTCGTCATCGACGCGATGATCGGCCAGGCCGCGGTCGAGACCGCGCACGCCTTCCAAGAGGGCATCGACTTCTCCGGTGTCGTGCTGACCAAACTCGATGGCGACGCCCGCGGTGGTGCGGCCCTGTCGGTCGCGAAGATCACCGGCCGGCCGATTATGTTCGCCTCCACCGGCGAGGGTGTGAAGGACTTCGAGATCTTCCACCCCGACCGGATGGCCTCGCGCATCCTCGACATGGGCGACCTGCTCACCCTGATCGAGCAGGCCGAGCGCGCCTTCGACAAGGCGCAGGCCGCCGAGATGGAGCGCAAGTTCCTCGCCGCCGAGGACTTCACCTTCGACGACTTCCTCGGCCAGATGGCCGCGATCAAGCGCATGGGCTCGCTGAAGTCGATGCTGAAAATGATGCCGGGCATGAACGAGATCCGCGACCAGCTCGATGCGCTCGATGAGCGCGAGTTCGACCGGATCGAGGCGATGATCCGATCGATGACGCCCTTTGAGCGCAACCACCCCAAGCAGATCAATGGCTCGCGCCGGGCCCGCATCGCCGCGGGTTCCGGGCATACGGTTGCCGAGGTCAACGACTTGGTCAAGCGCTTCGGCGAGGCCCAGAAGATGATGAAGTCGCTGGCCAAGGGCGGCGGAATCCCCGGGATGCCGGGCCTGCCGGGCGCCGGCAAGCGCGGCCGCCAGGCGGCCCCCCAGCGCAAGAAGGGCAAGTCCGGGAATCCGGCCAAGCGCGCCGAGCAGGAGCGGGCGGCAGCATCGGCCGCTGCGGCGCGCCCGGCGCCGGGCAGTTCTTTCGGCGGGGGCCTGACCGATCCCAAGGACCCTTACGCCTCACTGGACCCCAGCAAACTGCCCAAGGGCTTCGAGAAGTTCCTCGGGCAGTGAGCGGGACCGGACTTCATACCCTCCAGGTCGGGCACGCTGGGCCGCGGATCGCCTTCCTGCACGGTCTCTTCGGGCAGGGGCGCAACTGGTCGACGATCGCCAAGGCGCTCGCCGGGCCGAGGCTCGACCAGGCGCGGGCGTTGCTGATCGATCTGCCGGACCACGGCCGCTCGCCGTGGAGTCCCGAGGGTTTCTCGTATGCCGCATATGCCGATGCCGTCGCCGCCACCCTCGCCGACGCCGCGCCGGGAGAGACCTGGACCCTCGTCGGACACTCACTCGGCGGCAAAACCGCGATGCTCACGGCATTGCAGCACCCCGAGCTCATCGACAAATTGTGCGTCGTCGATATCGCGCCGAAGAGTTATGGCAACCTGCACCGCTTCACCGGCTATATCGAGGCGATGCAGCGACTTCCGTTGGGGGAGTTGACGACTCGCGCGGACGCGGAGGAGTGTTTCGAGGAGAGCGATCCGGGGGTCAAGGCTTTCTTGCTACAGAATCTGCGGCGGGACGGCGACCGCTGGCACTGGCAGGTCAACCTCGACATTGTGGCGCGCGACGCCGCGCGCGGAGCTGACTCGCAGATCGCGGACTTCCCGCTCCCCGACGACATCGTGCCCTTCGACAAGCCCGTCGTCTGGCTCGTCGGGGCGGATTCGGAGTATGTCCGTGCCGCCGACAGCGAGCCGATGCGCGCGCTCTTCCCGCAGGTGCGCAAGGTGGCGGTCAAGGGTGCCGCGCACTGGGTGCACACCGACGCCCCAGCCGTCGTCATCGAGACCCTCTCCCGGCTGCTGCGCGCCTGACGTCCGCCCCCCACCCCCAGGTCGCCGGACCCAAGGCTAAGTACGACGTTCGGCGGGTTCTGGCCCGCCAAACGTCGTACTTAGCGTGTGCCGAGGAGGGCGGACAGGGCAGCGAAGGCTGCGGGGCGCAGCCGGTAATACACAAAGGTCCCGCGCCGTTCACCGTCGATCAGCCCGGCTTCGCGCAGGGTCTTCAGGTGATGCGAGATCGTTGCCGACGACAGGTCAAAGGCCGGGGTGATCTCACAGACGCAGACCTCCGGCGCTGCCGCGATCATCGAGGCCATCTGCAGGCGAACGGGATCGCCGAGGGCCTTGAACATCCGGGCCAAGTCGGCCGCCTGGTCGGCGTCGATCGGCCGAATCCCGAGCGCGCAGCACGCCTCCTGGGTTGGTGTCGCGCTGATCGCCATGAACCTATCTTGACAGATATCGAATCAAGCGCGAAGGTTGACGGTGATTCGACATTCATCGAGACAAGGAGCTGTCGTGGACCACCTCGACGACGTTCAGGTCCGGGCGGCGGTGCAGGAGCGGTATGCCGCGTCGGCCCGCCTCGCGCTGGAGGAGCAGTCCCCGGGCTGTTGCTCGACCGGGCCGGCCTCCTGCTGCGGCGAGGGCCCGAAGACCCAGCCCATCGATCCGATCAGCGGCGGTCTGTATGACGAGGCCGACACCCCCTTCGACGCCGCCCTCGCCGCCTCGCTCGGCTGCGGCAACCCGACCGCGCTGGCGGAACTCTCTCCCGGAGAAGATGTCCTCGACCTCGGCTCCGGCGGCGGGCTGGACGTGCTGCTTTCGGCCCGCCGCGTCGGGCCGGACGGCACGGCATACGGCCTGGATATGACGCCGGAGATGCTGGACCTCGCGGAGAAGAACCGGCTCGAGGCGGGCATCCAGAACGCGTGCTTCCGGCTGGGAACGATCGAGCAGGTGCCCATGCCTGATGCCAGCGTCGATGTCGTCATCTCCAATTGCGTCATCAACCTCAGCGCCGACAAGGACGCTGTGCTGCGCGAAGCCTTCCGCGTCCTGCGTCCGGGCGGCCGCTTCGCCGTCTCGGACATCGTTCTGCTCCGCGAGATCCCCGACAGCCTGCGCGGCGTCGTGGCGCTGTGGACGGGGTGCATTTCGGGCTCGCTGCGCGATGGCGACTATCTCGCCAAGCTCGGCGCGGCGGGGTTCGTGAGCGCGGGCATCGAGATCACGCGAGAGTATGACCGCGACGCCCTGGACGCGATGGGCGAGATGCTCGACGCCTCACACCTGCCGGACGGCATGAGCCTCGACGACGCGGTCGCTGCCCTCGAGGGCGCCTTCGCCAGTGCCTTCATCCGCGCCGACAAGCCGCAGGCATCGTGACCGCGACGCACACCCGGCACGAGACTGTCGCCGCCAAACTCTCCACCCTCGACCGTTGGCTGCCCGCGTGGATCATCCTTGCCATGGTGGCTGGGTTGCTCGTCGGTCGCCTGGTGCCTGGCCTCGGCGACGCGCTGTCGTCGGTCGAGGTCGACGGCATCTCGCTCCCCATCGCCCTCGGGCTGCTGGTGATGATGTATCCCGTTCTGGCCAAGGTTCGCTATGACCGGCTCGACACCGTCACCGGCGACCGGCGCCTGCTGATCGCGAGCCTCGCCCTCAACTGGATCGTCGGGCCAGCGCTGATGTTCGCCCTCGCGTGGCTGCTGCTGCCGGACCTCCCGGCATATCGCACCGGCCTGATCGTCGTCGGCCTTGCCCGGTGCATCGCCATGGTCATTATCTGGAACGACCTCGCCTGCGGCGATCGCGAGGCCGCGGCGGTCCTCGTCGCGCTCAACTCGATCTTCCAGGTCATCGCGTTCGCGGCCCTCGGCTGGTTCTACCTCTCGGCCTTGCCCGGCTGGCTCGGGCTGGAGCAGTCCGGCCTCGATGTTTCCGCTGGGCAGATCGCGAAGAGCGTCCTGATCTTCCTCGGCATCCCGCTCCTCGCGGGCTTCCTCTCCCGAAGGATCGGCGAAAGACGTTGGGGGAGAGCGGCATACGAAGAGAAGTTCTTGCCCCGCATCGGGCCATGGGCGCTCTATGGACTGCTCTTCACCATCGTCATCCTCTTCGCCCTCCAAGGCGACCAGATCACGAGTCGCCCTTCCGATGTCGCGCGGATCGCCCTGCCGCTGCTCGCCTACTTCGCGATCATGTGGGGCGGCGGCTATGCGCTGGGCAAAGCCCTCGGCCTGACCTACGAACGCACCACCACGCTTGCCTTCACCGCCGCCGGCAACAACTTCGAGCTGGCAATCGCCGTCGCCATCGCGACCTTCGGTGCCGCCTCCGGCCAGGCCCTCGCCGGCGTCGTCGGCCCGCTCATCGAGGTCCCCGTCCTCGTGGCTCTCGTCTATGTCTCGCTCGCGCTCCGCGCGCGATTCCCCCACCCCGTCCCGTCGTATGCCGTGGAGCCCCGATGACCTCTTCCTCCCCTGCCGCTGTCCGCCCGTCCGTTCTGTTCGTCTGCGTCCACAACGCCGGCCGCTCGCAGATGGGCGCGGCCTACACCCATCACCTCTCCGGAGGAGCGGTCGAGGTGCGCTCGGCGGGCTCGGCACCGGCGGAGTCGATCAATCCGGCGGTGCAGCAGGCGATGCTTGAAGACGGCATCGACATCTCGGCCGAGCAGCCCAAGCTCCTGACGACGGAGGCGGTCGAGGCCTCCGATGTCGTCATCACGATGGGCTGCGGCGACACCTGCCCGTACTTCCCGGGCAAGCGTTTTCTCGACTGGGTGCTGACCGATCCGGCGGGTCAGGGGGTCGAGGCAGTGCGGCCCATCCGTGACGAAATCAAGGCGCGTGTCACCGAGCTACTCGGTGAACTCGGTGTCGACGTCGTGAGGTAGTTCGGGCGGATCGCCGCGCGACGCTTTCGGCCAGGTCTCGCGCGGAGGAAGATGGCCCCGACGGAAGTCGATGGGGCAAGGAGCTCGGATGCCGGATGCTGGGCGCTCCGATCGCGAGCGCGCGGGTCAGCTCGAGGACGCGGTCCGCGACCTGGTGAGCTACACCACCGATTGCGTACTCGTCTGCGCTGCATCAGGATTCGGCACCTCGACCACCCTCGTTGGCATCGCGGCCGGCGCTCGATCTGGAGGGTGGCGGGTGGTCACCGCGGCTGGCTCACCCGTCCACCGATCGATGCCCTATGCCACGATCATCGACCTGCTGCGAGGCCTCGTGAGCACGGCGGCGGTTGCGCGTTTGACAAACGGAATCCCCGACCTGAACGCCCTGCTCGGCGTCCCGAAGCCGGCCCCCCACCAGCTGCCTTCGCAGCCGGGCCTGGACCGCACCCGCCTCGCGGACGCCGTCCGGCAGCTGCTGCAGCGCGTAGCCGCCACGAGCCGAGTCGTCCTGGTGGTCGACGACCTGCAGGATGTCGACGACAAGGTCACTGGATTGTGCTCGACTCCACGGGCACACCGGCTCCCAGCAGCCCGGTCGCGCAGCTCAGCACGAATCCGTTCACGGGCACGACGACGCTCAACGCCGGGTCCACGGCGGGCACCATCTACCTCACATACCTCATCGACGATGGCGTCTATACCTATGGCGACCAGTCCGGGCCCGCAACGACGAATGGCGATCTGAGCGGCACGGCCGTCGTGCCCGTGACCGTCAACTACAGGCCGTTCGCCGGGACGATCGCGGTCACCGACTCCCTGACTGGCTATGTCGGTGATCCCGCCCTCACGATCAGCGAGTCGCTGACGGCCGTGGCGAGCGACCTCACGGGGCTGCAGGTCGACCGCCATGTGACCTGGCAGGCGCAGGAACTCCCGTCGACCGGAATCCAGATGGTCGATAACAAGATCACCTTCACCGCCCGCGGCACCTTCCATGTCCGAGCTGTCGTGGACGGCGTCTACTCGCCGTGGGTCGCCGTCACGGCGCTCCCGAAATGTCGACTGGCCTCGCTCGCCATCACCGATCCGGTGAAGGTGCTCAAGGTGACGCTGACCAAGGGCGGCTCCGCCACCGTTGATCTCACCCAGTTGCCCTTGGTGGCGAAGGATCAGTATGGCGATCCCGTCGACCTCGCATCCTCCACGTGGGTCCCGACCGGAACCGGGCTCAGCGTTCAGGGAACAACGCTGACGATCACCGCCCCGGGGAGCTACAGCCTCTCGCTCACCAGCGACGCCATCCGATCGAACTCACTCCCGGTGCGGGCGACGCTCGTGAAGCGCCAGTTGCGCTTCAACACCGCCGGCGGCACGGAAGTCGCGCCCGTCACGGTCCCCGACGGCAAGATCGTGTGGCACGGGACCTACACCACCACGCGTCTCGGCTACACCTTCACTGGATGGTATGCCGATGCCTCCCTGACGACCCGGGTGCGCAGCGTCGTCATGACGGCCGACGCCACTGTGTATGCCGGCTGGCGGTAGCGCGCAGGGTACGACGTTCGGCGGCGTCTGGCCCGCCGAACGTCGTACTTAGCGGAGCCCTCCAGGGGCCACCGACCCCTAGGGTGGCTGGGTATGGAAGCGCTGCACTTGACGGGCCCGATCCTGGTCGGACCGGATGAGGTTCGCGACGAGATCTGGGTCATCGATGGCCGGATCAGTCTGACCCCGCCAACGTCAGGCGAGGTGACGCGCATCGATGGGTGGGTGCTGCCCGGGCTCGTTGACGCGCACTGCCACGTCGGCTTGGGCGCCCACGGCGAGGTGGACCGCGAGACGGCCGAGGCGCAGATCCTCCGGGATCGCGACCATGGCACACTGCTCATCCGCGATGCGGGCTCACCCGCCGACACGCGGTGGATCGATGATCGAGACGACCTCCCGGTGGTCATCCGGGCCGGCCGGCATATTGCCCGAACCCGCCGTTACATCCGCAATTACGCCAATGAGGTCGAGCCCGACCAGTTGGTCGAGGCCGTGCGCGAGCAGGCCCGCCGTGGCGACGGCTGGGTCAAGATCGTGGGGGATTGGATCGACCGGGACACCGGCGACCTGACCCCATGTTGGCCGCGCGAAGCCGTCGCCGCGGCACTGGCGGCCGCGCACGAGGAGGGTGCCCGGATGACGGCGCACTGCTTCGGGCAGGAGGTGCTGCATGACCTCGCGGCTGTCGGCATCGACTGCGTCGAACACGCCAGCGGGCTGGAGCCCGAGACGATGGAATCCTTTGCCGCCCAAGGGATCGCGATTGTCCCGACGATGATCAATATCGACAACTTCCCAGCCATCGCCGAGCCGGCGCGGGAGAAGTTCCCCGACTACTACCACCGGATGATGGACCTGCACGCGCGCCGCAATGCCACGATTGGCGCGGCATACGAGGCGGGGGTGCCGATCTATCTCGGCACCGATGCCGGTGGCACTCTGAGCCACGGGCTAGCCCCGCAGGAGGCCCAGAGGCTCGCGGAGGCGGGGCTGCCGCATACGGCCGTGCTCGATGCCGCGACCTGGGGCGCGCGGGCGTGGCTCGGCAAGCCCGGGATCGAGGACGGCGCCCCTGCCGACCTTCTCGTCCTGCCCGCCGACCCCCGCGATGACCTCGCCGTCCTCGCCGCTCCCACCGCCGTCCTGCTGCGCGGCAGACGCTTCTGACGGCAGGCGCACTTTCCCGCCCATTGCCGGAACATGGACATACGCAACGGAAATGATCCGTTGCGTATGTCCACGTTCTCTCCCATGACCGCCCGGTGCGGCGAGATCAGTGCGTCGACGAACCCGCGAGCGCCTCGCGCTCCTGCTCAGTCGTGATGCCCTGGGTCGCATCCAGTCGGTGTTGCAGGACCGACCAGAAGATCGCGAAGGCCCAGCCGGCCCAGATCAGCGCGTAGATGCTCCACATCGTCGCCGGGGACGGGTCGACCCAATCGGAACGCAGGATGGTGCGGGTGTTGGTCAGCACGATCAGGCCACCCACGGCGGAGCCGAGGATCCGCGGCGGAACATGCTTGGCCAGCCAGGCCGCGATCGGGGCGGCGATGACGCCGCCGAGGAGCAGGGCGAGCACCCAGGTGAACTTCACGCCCTCAGACCCGAGGCTGACCAGGAAGCCGAGACTGGCCGCGACGGTGACCAGGAATTCACTCGCCGAGATGCTGCCGATCACTCGACGCGGCTCGATCCGCCCGCTCGCCAGCAGGGCCGGAGTGCCGACCGGACCCCACCCACCGCCGCCGGTTGCGTCGATGAAACCGGCGAACAGACCCAGCGGCGCGAGGAAGCGCGCGCGCAGCCGCTGACCCATCCGGTCGGTGCGAATTCCCTTGAAGGTGAAGCGAATCAAGACATACAGCCCGAGGACGAGCAAGATCGAGGACATGACCGGCTTGGCGACATCCGCGTCCAGATTGCTCAGCGCGGTGGCCCCGAGGAAGGCGCCGACGGCCCCGGGGATGCCGACCTTGACGACCACCCACCAGTCGACATTGCCGAACTTCCAGTGCGATGCGCCGGAAACGAAGGTCGTGCCGATCTCGGCGAGGTGAACGGTGGCGGATGCGGCGGCGGGATTGGTCCCGATGAACAGCAGGAGGGTCGAGGTGGTCACGCCATAGGCCATCCCGAGCCCTCCGTCGACAAGCTGGGCGGCGAGGCCGACCAGGCCGAGCAGGATGAGCTTGCGCATTAATTCTCCTTAAAAGGTATATCCCACGGAATTAATAGGGAATTAAGAGGAGCCTATGCCGCTGCAGGGAGCCTGCGCAAGTGGTCATGTCCTTAGGTCGGTTGACCGGCCACGCAGTGCCAGGATGTGCGTGTGAACATCTCGGCTCGCACGGAGTATGCGATCCGGGCACTCCTCTCGCTCACGTCCGCTCAGTTGGCTGGAACAACCACGGTCTCGGCGGAATCCCTGGCGAACGCCCAGGGCCTTCCGAAGAAGTTCCTTGAAGCGATCCTGTTGGACCTCAAGCGCGGCGGGCTGGTCATCTCGCGGCGCGGAAGTTCTGGTGGCTATCAGCTAAATGGCCAGGCCAGCGAGATCACCCTTGGCTCGGTCGTGCGGGCGGTCGACGGCCCGCTCGCGGAGGTGCGGGGGGCGCGGCCGCAAGATGCGGCATACGACGGCGACGCCCGGCACCTGCCCGTTGTCTGGGTCGCCCTGCGCGCGAGCATCCGCCAGGTGCTCGATGAGGTGACGCTGCTCGACGTGATGACCGGTGAACTGCCCGAGCACGTAAGTGCGCTGGCGGACCAGCCGGACGCGTGGCGTAACCGCTAGACCTGAGCGCACCCCGGGCGGGCGGACGTCGCGGCGATCGCGAACACCAACCGTCTCGACATTTGGACCCGGCCCTTCCTGAAATCCTACAAAAAAGCTAGGAATAGTCTTGAATCGACCTCGGGGTCTAGAGCCCCCACGGTCGGCCCCGCGCGCTTCCGGCCGCGGTCATCGACGACGACACGAAGGTTTGTTATGTCTCTCTCGCGGCGCTCAGCTGCCTCTCTGCTTGTTCTTGCCAGCCTTGGGCTGGCTGCGTGCTCCGGATCATCCGACGCGACATCCGCCGGCTCCAGCGCCGGCTCCGGTGCCTCCGCGGCCGCGGAGGTGCGGCTCGGCTACTTCCCGAACGTGACGCACGCCGTGCCGATCGTCGCGGACAAGGAGGGCCTTTTCGCGAAGCACCTCGGCGGCTCCACGCTGAAAATCTCGACCTTCAACGCTGGTCCGGCTGCCATGGAAGCCCTGAAGTCGGGCGCCATCGACGCGACCTATGTGGGTCCCGGGCCGGCGACGAATGCCTTCATCAACTCCCAAGGTGAGGCGATTCGGATCGTGTCGGGTGCGGCGACGGGTGGCGCGGCCTTGGTGGTGGATCCGTCCATCACCTCCGTCGCGCAACTCAAGGGCAAGAAGATCGCCACGCCCCAACTGGGCAACACCCAGGACGTCGCCTTGCGCTTCTACCTCAAGGAGCAGGGCCTGACCACCGACCTGCAAGGCGGCGGCGATGTCAATATCACCCCCCAGGACAACTCGCAGATCCTCGACTCGTTCTCGCAGAAGCTCATCGCGGGAGCCTGGGTTCCCGAGCCCTATGCCACGCGCTTGGTCCAGGCTGGTGGCAAGGTCCTCGTCGATGAGCATTCGCTCTGGCCGGGCGGGGAGTTCCCTGTGACCGTGCTGGCGGTTCGTCCCGACTTTTTGACGAAGCACCCGGACTCGGTCAAGGCGCTGCTTGAGGGGCAGCTTGACGCCGAGGCCTTCATCGCCTCAAATGCGACCAAGGCACAGAGCGACGTCGGTGCGGTCATCAAGGCCGTCTCCGGGAAGGCGCTGGACCCGAGCGTGATTTCGGCGGCCTGGAAAAACCTCGAATTCACAAACGATCCGGTCCCTTCGGCCCTCGCCGCCGGAGCAGAGCACGCGTATGCCGTGGGGATCCTTAAGACCAAGCCCAACCTCGACGGGCTGGTCGACCTGGCGATCCTGAACCAGGTCCTCACCGCTGCCGGGAAGGAGACGGTGCGGTGACAGCCGCTCTCGAGCATCAGGTGCACGACGAGGACCCCTTCCACCTGTCCACAGCGCCAGGCACGGGCCAACAGCAGGCCGTCGTTCTCGGCGGCGTGACGAAGCGCTACGCCACCGGCACTCTCGCTCTGGACGGAATCGACCTGCGCGTGGCGCGAGGGGAGTTCGTCTGCTTCGTCGGGGCCTCGGGCTGCGGCAAGTCCACCCTGCTCAACATCATTTCCAATCTGGATCAGGCCACCTCTGGATCGGTCTCGGTGGTCGGGCATCCGGCGCTGATGTTCCAAGAGCACGCGCTGATGCCGTGGTTGTCCGCTCTCGACAATGTGGCGCTGCCCATGCGCTTGGCCGGAGTGCCCAAGGGCGAGCGGCTCGAGCGGGCGCAAGCGCTGCTCGCGAGCGTCCACCTCGGCGATATCGCGGACAAACGGCCGCACGAGCTATCGGGCGGGATGCGCCAGCGCGTGGCGCTCGCGCGCACCTTGGCGACGGAAGCGCCCGTGTTGCTCATGGACGAGCCCTTCGGTGCATTGGACGCGATGACCCGGGATTTGTTGCACGACGAGTTGGAGTCGGTATGGCGTTCCCGTGGCCTGACCGTGCTCTTCGTCACCCACAACGTGCGTGAGGCCGTCCGGCTCGCTGATCGGGTGATCCTGCTCTCGAGCCGTCCTGGCCGCGTGGTCCAGGAATACCGCATCGATGTGCCCCGGCCACGGCGTTTTGAGGACCCGACCGTTGGCCAGGCGACGGCGCAAATCACCGCCGCCCTGCGCAAGGAAGTGGCACGACATGGCGATTGATACCTCCCTCGCGGCCGAATTGCGCGGCCTTGATGCCCTCGACACCCCGCTCGAGCGCCCCGCGGTCGCGGGTCGGCTGTGGTCGCAGCTATGGCCGAAACTGGCGGCGATCGCGATCTTCGTCGGGTTGTGGCAGATCGTGGCCTGGATGGGATTGAAGCCTCGCTACGTGCTTCCTGGTCCGGAGTCGGCCTTCGGTGAATTCGGCCACCAGCTGACCCAGAGCAGTTTCTGGCATGCCACGGGGGTGACCGTGACACGCGGCATCATCGGCTTCCTCATCGCATCGGTCATCGGGCTAGCCCTCGGTGTGGCGGTCGCCCGATTTCGCGTTCTCCGGGCCGCGATCGGCTCGCTCATCACCGGCTTGCAGACCATGCCGTCGATCGCGTGGTTCCCTCTGGCGATCCTGCTATTTCAGTTGTCGGAAGCCGCCATTTTGTTCGTGATCCTCATCGGCGCAGTGCCCTCGATCGCCAACGGTGTCATCAGCGGTGTCGACTATGTCCCGACCACCCTCGTGCGCGCGGGGCGCAATATTGGGGCCCGTGGCCTGGCGCTTTATCGCCACGTCATTCTCCCTGCGGCCCTGCCGAGCATCGTCTCGGGCCTCAAACAGGGATGGGCTTTCGCCTGGCGCTCCTTGCTCGCCGGTGAACTTATCGTTGCCATCGCCAACCGTCCCAGCCTCGGCGCCTTCCTGGCGAACAGTCGCGAGCTGGGGGAGCCGCGTTACATGCTCGCGCTGATGATCGCCATTCTTCTCATCGGCGTCATCGTCGACTCGGCCTTTTCGGCGGCCGATGTGCGGATGCGGCGTCGGCGTGGGGTCGGCGGTCTCACTACTTAGCCCGGTCGAGCGCGTTCGAATCGCGTGCGACAATTGGGGTTCGTACACCTTCCGTCGCGGGCTCAACCGGGCGGATACCTACCCCGAGTCGCGGTTCCCCGGGCACTTTCGTGCGCGGTCTCGCCGGACTCAGATCGAGAAAGTGAGACCACGCACGTGGCCGTCAAGATTCGTCTCAAGCGCATGGGCAAGATCCGCGCTCCGTTCTACCGCGTCGTCATCATGGACTCGCGCACCAAGCGCGATGGCCGGGCGATCGAGGAGATCGGCAAGTACCACCCCACCGAGGAGCCCTCGCTCATCGACATCAACACCGAGCGCGCGCAGTATTGGCTCGCCCAGGGCGCGCAGCCGACCGAGGCCGTCCTGAACCTGCTCAAGGTGACCGGTGACTGGCAGAAGTTCAAGGGCGAGGCCGGCGCCGAGGGCACCTTGAAGGTCAAGCCGGCCAAGCCCAGCAAGAAGGAGCTCTACGAAGCGGCCGTCGCCGCTGCGGGCAAGGCCGGCGACGCCGCTCCCGCCGCGACCACCCCGCGCAAGAGCAAGAAGACGGAGGAGGTTGCTCCGGCGGCCGACACCGACTCCTCGGGTGCCGCTGCCGAGAGCGTCGACGCCGACGCCGACGCGACCGTCTCCCCCGAGGCCGCTGCTGAGGTCGTCGAGCAGTGACCCTGCTCGAAGAAGCCCTGGAGCACCTGGTCACGGGCATCGTCGATCACAAGGACGATGTCGTCGTGCGCACCAAGGATCTGCGCCGGGGCAGCTTGCTCGAGGTTCGGGTGCACCCCGAGGACCTCGGGCGCGTGATCGGCCGGTCCGGCCGGACGGCCAGCGCCCTGCGCACCGTCATGGGCGCCCTCGCGGGCGGCCAGAATGTCCGGATCGATATCGTCGACACCGACCGCGTCCGATAAAAGACACCGAAGGGGCTGGCTGCCGTATGGCGTCCAGCCCCTTCGTCGTTCCCGGCCTCAGTCGCTGGAGTATGCCGTCTCGCACCCTCGTCCTGCCGCGCTAAGATCGAGCCCCGCCACGGCGGTGCGGGCGCGGGAGCGACCGAGGTTCCACTCCAGAGGGTCGTCCCCGGTGAGATTGGCGCCGGGCCCGTGGGCCAGGACGCAGAGGCGATCCGGCTGCGGCAGGTTCGATCGCGCGATGACTGGCGCGGCATCTGCGGACAGACTCCTCAGATAGTTCAGGTCGACCTTCCCCGTTGTGGCGTAGCGGTCCAGATTGCGCTGGGCGACCCACGCGTCCGGATTCATCCCCGCAAAGACCAGCACGAGGGCGGCCCCGCACAGGATCGCTGCCGTGGGAATCCATTTGCCGGAGAACGAGATTCCCGCGATCAGCACCATGATGACGATGAGCGCGACCCAGATTTCGAAGAAGTCGACGATCAGCCGAAGCGTCGTATAGCCAAAGGCTTGTTGGTAGAGGTGCATGCGCCACAGTGCGGAGGCAACCACCGCGAGGGTGAGCACGCACAGCAACCCGAGGACGGCGCGCAGGAGCAGCCGGTCGCCCTCGTCGGCCCGGGACGCCTTGCGCGCGGTCAGCGCGACGACGGCCAGGGTCAGGGCGGTGGCAACTGTTAGTTGACCGAAGCCCTGGTGCACATAGTCGGCATAGGTCAAGCCGGTGGCCGACTGGACATAATCGTGGCCCCCGAGCCAGGCGCTCGCCTGGGCCGCGATGAACCCGATATAGGTGGCGACGACCAAGCCGACGGGGACCAGCCATTCCCAGCTATGCCGAACCGGTCGCCCCGCCGGCAGGTCCAGCGCTTCGTCGCGAATCGGGTTGACGGCCAGGTAGATTCCCGCCAAGGTCAGGCCGCCGAAGGCCGCCCAGACAAAGAGGCGCGCGATGAGATTGTCGACGGTCAGGTCCGGGATGAGGACATCGACCCAATGCCCGAAGATCGCGTCCGCGGACGCGAACAGGGCCCCAAAGATCACGAGCGCCAGAACACTGAGGACCACGGTGCGGGCGATGGCAAAGGTTCGTGCCGAGCGTCCGGATCGCGACAGGGAGCGACCCAGCCACGGCAACCCGCGCAGGCCCGAAACCGGCCAGGCGGCGGCAGCGGCGAAGACTCCCCAGACGCTGGTCACGGGCGCGATGGCGATGACGATGAGCAGTCCGCCGGTGAGCATCGAGAGGGGAACCAGCCATTCTGCGGCGCGCACGGTCGCGATGGCGGCCAGCCCGAGACCGAGCGCCATGACCGCCCATACAACGGGACTTCGCCGGCGAGAATTGAGCACGATGGCCGTGCCGCTCGTGAGCAGAACGAGTGACCACGCGATGCCGACATTGCGGTCGGGGAGAAGCAGCGCGGCGAGGGCACCGATAGCCGCGGCCAGGGCAACCAGCCCCGGCCGTCCAGCCGTCTGGGTCTCGGGCCAGAGTTTGCCGAAGAGTCCGTCGATGACGGGTTCGCTCGGACCGCGCAGATAGGGATTGGGTGCGACCGACGTCGGGATCGGTCTCGGCGCCGGCTCGCGGGGAGCGGGCGGAGCGGCCGGGGGTGGGGCGGACGGCATACGTTCTCCTGCAATGGATTCGGGGTGAACACGGGGCGGGGGCTTGAGCGGGAGGGCGAGGCGAAGCAGCGCACCGCCCGAGCCCGGATCGGGATCTAGGGCGACGACGCTCCCGCCATGGAGTTCGGCCACCCAACGGGCGATGGCGAGTCCGAGCCCGGTGCCGCCGGCCGAGGCGGTGCCGAAGCGTTCGAAGATTCGCTCCCGATCGGCGGGCGGGATCCCGGGCCCGTGGTCCAAGACGTCGAGTTCCCATGCCGACTCACTCGCCCTTCGTGCGGCGAGGACCACGGTCGTGCCGGGAGCGGTATGCCGTGCGGCATTGTCGAGCAGATTGCTCACCGCTTGCCGCAGCCGAGCGGTCTCGGCGTGCACCGTCAGGTCCGACGGCGTTACTCGAATCTGCGTCGAGACATCGCGTCCGGACGCCGCGAGTTCATCCCGGACCTCGGCGAGCAACCGGGAGACGAGTACCGGTTCGAGGCGCAGGTCAGCCAGTCCCGCGTCCAGCCGGGAGAGCGACAGGAGTTCGCCGAGCAAATCGCTCAACCGCTCCGATTGATGCAGTGCTGCCCCGAGAGCGGACTCGTCGGGTGCTGTGACACCATCGGCCATATTCTCCAGCAAGGCGCGCAAAGCCGCTGCGGGAGTGCGTAATTCGTGCGAGACCGTCGCAATCAGTTCGCGCCGGTGCTGGTCGGCGTCCCGAAGGTCGGTTGCCATCGAGGTGAAGGCGCGGGCGAGGTCCGCGACCTCGTCATTGCCGGTTGCGTCGATGCGAGCGGTGTAGTCGCCCTTGGCCATCCGCTGCGTCGCGGAGGTCATCGCTCGCAGCGGCGCCGTCATGCCGGACGCCAGCCATTGCGTGACGCCGAGTGCCACCGCGATGGTCACAGGGACCACCAGCCACGGAGTGACACGACTACTTGCGCCAGCGGTGGCCACCACGGTCGCGACGAGCACGCTGATGCCGACAAGCGCCCCAAGCTTGACCTTCAGCGAGGACGCGCGGGCCAAGGGCGAACTCATGGCCGCACCTCCACGGCATACCCGACGCCATGCGCGGTGCGGATGCGGTCGGCACCGATCTTGGCGCGCAGGGACTTGACATGGCTGTCGACGGTGCGTGTCCCGAGGGCCTCATGCCAACCCCACACTTGTTCCAGGAGGCGCTCGCGGGTGAGGACCGTTCCGGGCTCGGCAGCCAGGGCAACTAGGAGGTCAAACTCGAGTGGGGTCAGGTGAATCTCTTCGCCCGACACATGAACTCGACGGGTCGCGGGGTCGACCGTGAGAGCACCGATCGTCAGTGCTGCCCCCGGCGTCGTGGCCAACTCTCGGGCGCGTTCGACACGGCGGAGCAGGGCTTTGACGCGGGCAACCAGTTCGCGCATCCGAAAGGGCTTAGTCAGGTAGTCGTCGGCTCCGACGCCGAGCCCGACAATGATGTCCGATTCGTCATCGCGTGCCGTGAGCATGAGAACAGGAATGGGCCGCGCGGCCTGGACTCGGCGGCATACCTCGATGCCGTCGAAGCCGGGCAGCATGATGTCCAGCACAATGGCGTCCGGCTGCTCCAGGTCGGCCAGCGCGACAGCATCGGGGCCGGTGAAGGCCGAGACGACCTCGAAACCCTCGGCCCGCAACCGGTCCCCGACCGCCTGATTGATCAGCGGTTCGTCCTCGACCACAAGCACTTTCGGCATGGCTTCAGGTTAGGAGTGCCGGTATGACGGGCGAGGGTGCGAATTGTGCGCATCCCGTGCAGATCCCGGCCCGCACTGGGCAATGGGACACTTCTGATGTGAGTGTCCTGGTCGCCCGCATCGGCAAGCCGCATAGCCTGCACGGCGAAGTCACCGTGCAATTGCACAGCGACGACCCCGAGGGCCGGTTCGTTCCGGGGACTGTGTTCGCCACGCAGGCCGCGCCGGGGACCGGCGTGCTCAAGGAACTGACCCTGCGCAGCGCCCGCAAGCACAAGGAGATCTGGCTTCTCGGTTTCGAAGAAATCCCCGATCGCACGGGGGCCGAATCTCTGCGTGGGACAAAGCTTTTCGCCGATGAGACAACTGAGGCCGCGGAGGATGACGAGGGCTGGTATGAGGATGAACTCCTCGGCCTGCAGGTCGTCAGCCCCGCCGGCGAGGCGCTCGGCGACGTGGCTGGCCTCGACATCGGTGCGGCGCAGGACCGTCTCATCGTGCGGCTGCCGGACGGCGTCCTCGCGCACATTCCGTTCGTCGAAGCCATCGTCCCGGAGGTCGACATCGATGGCGGCCGGGTGGTCGTTGACGCACCACCCGGCCTGCTCGAACTCGCCCGGGAGCAGTGACCTGGTGCGCCTGGACGTCATCTCGATATTTCCCGAATACCTTGCGGCGCTGGATATTTCGCTCATTGGCAAGGCTCGGCGCGACGGACTGATCGATCTGGTCGTGCACGACCTGCGCGACTTCACCCACGACCGGCATCGCACCGTGGACGACACGCCCTATGGCGGTGGCGCGGGCATGGTGATGAAGCCGCAGCCGTGGGCCGAGGCGCTGGGGTATGTCGACCGGCTGGCCCCGGGGCCGACTCGCCTGATCGTGCCGACCCCGTCCGGCCGGCCGTTCACCCAGACCTTCGCGCGGGAACTGGTTCACGAACCCCATCTGGTTTTCGCGTGCGGACGCTACGAGGGCATCGACGAACGTGTATACGATTATGCCGCAACGGATCTCGGCTGGAACGTCACTCCGGTCTCCCTCGGTGACTATGTCCTCAATGGTGGTGAGGTGGCGGTCCTGGCCATGGTGGAGGCCATCGGTCGCCTGATCCCGGGTGTCGTCGGAAATGCCGAATCGCTCGTCGAGGAATCCCACGAGGGCGGGCTACTGGAGTATCCCGTCTACACCAAGCCAGCCCATTGGGAGATCGACGGCGTGGCGCGCGAGGTGCCACCGATCCTGTTGTCGGGCAACCATTCCGCCATCGCTAAGTGGCGACACCAGCAACGCTTGGAGCGCACGGCCGCCCGACGACCCGACCTGCTGCATACCTCCCAATTCATGGCCGCGGATGCCATCGACATCACCCCCGCCGTCCCCGCGGATGCTCCGGAACTCCTTGTGCTGCAACGGGCCTGCTTCGTCCGAGAGATCGCGGCGCATGGCAACGACCAGTTCCCGGCGCTCACCGAGGAACTCCCCGATGTCGTCGACGGCCTGTCGACCTGGCGCACCCTGATCGCCCGCGCTGGCGGACGCCTCGTGGGCGCGGCCCGGGGGCGCATGCTGGATGACGGAGTTACCTGGGAAATCGGTCGGGTTATGGTCGCTCCTGACCTCGTGGGGCGTGGTCTCGGGCGCCGCCTCCTGGAAGAGGTCGAGTCGATCGCTCCGCGGGAGGCCACGGCATACCGGCTGCTCGTCGCGGGCGGCGCCCAGCGCACCCAGCGGCTGTACAAGAAGGCCGGCTACCGGCCCATCGGCGCAGCGGCGGAGGTTGCCGGGACAGTCGCCATGACCAAGCGGCGCCGGCCGCCTGCGGAGGGGTCCTAGGGGTGCAGCGATTCGGCCAGGTCGACAGGCAGCAGTTTCGTCGTCCGGATCAGCCGCTCGGCCACCACGGCCGTGACGGTCTGGGCCGCCATGATCCCCATCAGCACGAGCACCTGGGCGGCCGCCGCCTGGGCTGGCGACCCACCGCCCAACAAGACGCCGATGAAGGCACCCGGCAGCGTCACCACCCCCGCCGTCCGCACCTGATCAAGCCCAGGGATCAAGGCTTCCGGGAGATGCCGGTGCACGATCCGGCCGATCGCGACCGAGCGCTCGAAGCCCAGGGCCAGCCAGGCGTCATACCCATCCCGCTCCTCCCGCAGGGCGGCGAACGCGCGGCGACAGGTGAGGGTATGTCCGTTCATCGTGTTGCCCGTGAGGATCCCGAAGACGGGTATGAGCGCGATGCCGGTCGGTGGGATCGTGCGAGTCAGCAGGATGATGGCCGCCACCGGCAGCAGCCCAGCCAGCATCGCCACGCTCGCCCACGGCCAGGCCGGTCCGGCTCCCACGCGGCGCACGGTTGTCACGACCGCGACGACGAACATCACCCCCAACACCAGCAACGACAACGGCAGGCTCGAGATGACCGAGGTGATGATCAGCGCGGCGAGGGACAACTGAAGCACCGCTCGCACCGCCGCAATGACCGTGCCGCGCGCGTCGGGAAGCCGGCCCACGGCATACGCCCCGAGCGTGAGCAGAACCAACAACAGGATCGCGAGCGCCACGGGGCGGCCGGGCGCGATCGTCACAAGGCCCACGGTACGCGGCGGGGATTTCTCGGGACGCGGGGTGCTCTGGCACCATAGGTGGGTTGTCATCCGCGCCCTGAAAGCCCCTGCCACAGGGGGAGTGCTTCGGCACGTGGCCGCGCGCGACGACAGCGCCTGATACGTCAACATCCGAATCCCCTCGGTGACCTGTGGCACCAGGAAGAAAGAGCAGAGCGCCATGCAGCGTTTCGATGCGATCGACAACGCGTCGCTCAAGAGCGACATCCCCGCCTTCCGCGCCGGTGACACCGTCAAGGTGCACGTGAAGGTCGTCGAAGGCACCCGGTCCCGAATCCAGGTCTTCCAGGGCGTCGTCATTCGTCGCCACGGCGGCGGGGTCGGCGAGACCTTCACCGTCCGCAAGATTTCCTTCGGCGTCGGGGTGGAGCGGACCTTCCCGCTGCACACGCCGAATATCGACAAGATCGAGGTCGTCACGCGCGGTGACGTGCGTCGCGCCAAGCTGTACTACCTGCGCGAGCTGCGTGGGAAGGCCGCCCGTATCCGCGAGCGCCGCGACGCCACGGCCTGAGCCGAGCGCGATCATCACCCGCCGAGACCCTGACAGCCTCCCGAGGTTGTCAGGGTCTCGCGTTAGGCTGCCTCACCTATGACGCCGGAGCCCAGCACCCCCGAAAGCACCCCGCGGACGCGGGGCGAGCGGCATACCCGAAACCGGCGCAAACCCCTCCCGGTGTGGGTGCACATCCTGCTGGCCCTGGTGCTCGTCGCCGTCCTGCGCAATTTCGTCGTCCAGTCGTTCTATGTGCCGTCCGGCTCGATGATTCCCACGCTCCAGATCGGTGATCGCGTGGTCGTCTCGAAGTTCGGAGGAGAGGTCAAGCGCGGGGATATCGTCGTCTTCGACGGCACCGACACCTTCGGGGGCGGGTCCTCCGCTCGATGGTCGGGCACCTTCGGCAAGGTGGCCTCCGGGATCGGCGGCATCTTCGGGATCGATCCAGGCGAGAAGGACTACGTCAAGCGGGTCATCGGAGTCGGCGGCGATCACATCGTCTGTTGCGATGCCGACGGCAAATTGACCATCAATGGCACGTCCGTCAACGAGCCATATCTCGTCTCCGGCATGAGTCCGTCGGACGTCCCCTTCGACGTCATCGTCCCAGCCGGGCGGCTGTGGATGATGGGCGACAACCGCTCCAATTCGGCCGACTCGCGCGCCCACCTCGGGGACCCCGGCGGCGGCATGGTCCCGGTCGCCGATGTCATCGGCTCGCCAATGTTCCGTTACTGGCCGATGGGTCGGCTAGGCGGCATGGGCGACATTGCTCACTCGAGCGAGCTCGCCTCGATCCCCGCCGGGAACGGATCGTGACTACGCCACCTGATTCCGAGGTCCCAGCGGACGCGCGCTACCCCCAGCACACCGGCGTCCGGCCTCCGGACGCGCCGACCGGCGAGCCGGACGATGAAACGGTCGCCCCCGCTGGCCGCAGCTTCCTGGGCCATGTCGGCGCAGCCGTCCGCGAGTTGGTGATCGTCGGCGCCATCGCCTTGCTGCTGAGCTTTCTCGTCAAGACCTTCCTTGTGCAGGCCTTTTACATCCCGTCGGAATCGATGGAGTCCACGCTCGTCAAGAACGACCGGGTCATCGTCAGCAAGCTGACCCCTGATGTGATCGGCCTGAAGCGGGGTGATGTCGTCGTCTTCGCCGATCCCGACCACTGGCTGGCGCCCGAACCGTCCGTCAACCGCGGCCCGATCCTCAATGCCGTCACCAAAGGACTGACCTTCGTCGGCCTGCTTCCCGACAAGGCCGAGGGCCACCTCATCAAGCGCGTGATCGGCCTGCCCGGAGACCATGTCGTCTGTTGCGATGCGGCCGGCCGCCTGTCCATCAACGATTCGGTGATTGCCGAGCCCTATGTCAAGGCGGGCGAAAAGCCCAGCCAAATCACCTTTGATATCACCGTCCCCGCCGACCGCATCTGGGTCATGGGCGACAACCGCGGCCA
This sequence comes from Nostocoides veronense, assembly GCF_039531185.1. NCBI lineage: Bacteria > Bacillati > Actinomycetota > Actinomycetes > Micrococcales > Intrasporangiaceae > Nostocoides > Nostocoides veronense. Next base: position 110,131 of record NZ_BAAAPO010000042.1, on the reverse strand, counting down.
TTCCAGCGACTCCCGGCTGCACGACGACACCGGCGACGGCTCCACCGGCTCGGTGCCCGTCAACCTCGTCGTCGGGCGCGCGGTCGCGTTGGTATGGCCGGTCCAGCGGTGGGATTGGCTGAGCAACTACTCCGCGACCTATACCCACGTGCCGGCCCCATGAGCCCGCTCGCTCGGCGATCCACCAAACCCTCGCTGCGGGTCGAGCGGGCACTGCAACGCGATGGTTATGCCGTGCTGGCCGGCATGGACGAAGTCGGCCGAGGTGCGCTGGCCGGTCCGGTATCCGTTGGTGTGGTCGTGATCGATGCCGGCTCGCGGACCGCGCCCATGGGTGTCAAGGACTCCAAACTCCTGACCCCCGCCGCGCGATCCGCGCTCGTCCCGCGCATCCAGCGGTGGGGCCGTGCGTATGCCGTCGGTCACTCCTGGCCTGCCGAGATCGACGCCATGGGCATCATCGCCGCCCTGCGGCTGGCCGGTCGGCGCGCGCTTGCACAATTGCCGCTCGTGCCCGATCTGGTGATCCTGGACGGCAATCATGATTGGCTCACCGATCCCGCGGAGGTCGGACTCTTCGCGGCCTTGGCGAGCGAGCCCGTCCCGCCGGTGACGACGATGATCAAGGCCGACCTGAAGTGCTCCTCGGTGGCCGCCGCGAGCGTGCTGGCGAAGGTCAGCCGGGACGCGATGATGGTGGAGTATGCCGGGGAGCACCCGGCATACGGCTGGGCCGGCAATAAGGGTTATGCGGCGCCGGAGCACCTGGCCGCGCTGACCGAACACGGGCCGTGCCCATTGCATCGGCGCTCGTGGCACCTGCCCGGGGTCGCCGAGGCGTTCATGGGTGATGATGACCACGAAACCGACCTCCTCACCGCCGCCAGCGGCGTGCCAGAAAGCGACACGGCATGAGCACCGAAGACCTGGAGAAGTACGAAACCGAGATGGAGCTTGCGCTCTATCGCGAGTATCGCGATGTCGTCGGGCTGTTCAGTTATGTTGTCGAGACCGAGCGGCGCTTCTATCTCGCCAATGGCGTCGATGTGAAGGTGCGCGGCGAGGGCAGCGAGGTCTTCTTCGAGGTCACGATGAGCGATGCCTGGGTCTGGGATATCTATCGCCCGGCGCGCTTCGCCAAGAACGTCCGGGTCATCACCTTCAAGGATGTCAACGTGGAGGAGTTGGCCAAGAGCGATCTAGAAGTGCCAAAGGGCACCTTCTGAGCGCCGCACTCGGCCGTTAGTTATCCACATCCGGGCAGCCCCAAAACCCGCTTTCCACAGATTTTCCGACCCCTCCTGACGTCGCCGCCGCCGTGCGGAATCGTCATCCGTGACGGATCAGACGGCTGATCGTGATGGCACGGGGGCGAAGAGATGAGCGACGAACGACTCGAGGTCGGGCGATTCGGCGAGGAGGTGGCGGCGCGCTATCTGCATGACCGCGGCTTTGAGATTCTGGATCGCAACTGGCGGACCGGGCAGCCGCGCGGTGAACTCGACATCGTGGCGCGGCAGGGGGGCGGCGATCTGGTCATCGTCGAGGTCAAGACCCGGCGCAACCTGGTCGCGGGCGATCCAGTCGGCGGCGTGACCGCCCAAAAGCTGGTCAAGCTGCGCCGGCTCGCGCATGCCTGGCTGCAGGCCAATCCCCAGATCCGGCCCCCGGGGGTGCGCTTCGATGTCATTGGCGTGCTGATCGGTCAGGGCAGCACCCGAACTCAGGTCGAGCACCTGCGGGGAGTGGTCTGAGATGACGCTCGGGACCACCCAGGCCATCGCCTTGTCCGGGCTCGACGGCCGCCTGGTTGAGGTCGAAGCCCACCTGAGCAATGCGCTCCCCGGGCTGCTGCTCAGCGGGCTGCCGGATGCGGCCTGTCGGCAAGCCCCCGATCGCGTGCGGGCGGCGGCGGAGTCCTGCGACCTGCCGCTGCCTAGCCGCAAGATCGTCGTCAACCTCTCGCCGGCCGCGGTCCCGAAGAATGGCACCGGCTTCGACCTGGCTATCGCCATCGCGATCCTGGCGGCAATCGAGGAGGTGCCGCAGGAGCGCGTCCGGGGCGTGGTGCACATCGGGGAGTTGGGCCTCGATGGGTCGGTGCGCCCGGTCGCCGGCGTGCTCCCCTCCGTCGTCGCCGCGGCGGCCGCCGGGGTCAAGGATGTCGTCGTCCCCCGCGCAAATCTCGCTGAAGCGCGCCTGGTGGACGGGATCCGGGTGCACCCGGTCACGAATCTGCGAGAGCTCGCGCTGAACTACAAGGACGGCGGGTCGCCGTCCTCCTGGCCGGTGGCTGAGTTACCGCCGAGCCGGGCACTGACCGGGCGCGCCGTGCCGGACCTTTCGGAGGTTGCTGGCCAGGCGCAGGCCCGGATCGCGGTGGAGGTGGCTGCCGCCGGCGGTCACCACCTCCTCCTCACGGGCCCGCCGGGCAGCGGCAAGACAATGCTCGCCGAGCGGATTGCCGGCATCCTGCCGCCTTTGCATCTCGATCAAGCCATGGAGGTGCTCGCGATCCGCTCGCTGCTCGGCGAGTCCGCCGCCAATTGCGGCCTCGACCTGACCCCGCCATATGTCGCCCCGCATCACGGGGCCTCCCTGGCGGCGATGGTCGGCGGCGGGTCCGGAGTGGTGCGTCCCGGTGCGGTGTCGACGGCACACCTGGGGGTGCTTTTTCTCGATGAGGCCCCACAGTTCAAGCAGGATGTTCTGCAAGCGCTACGTCAACCGCTGGAATCCGGCGCTGTGACGATCGCGCGGGCCCGGGCCTCGGTGACGTATCCGGCGCGCTTCCAACTCGTGCTCGCCGCCAACCCGTGCCCGTGCGGGCACGGGCACGGCAAGGCGCTGCGTTGCACCTGCTCCCCGATGGCCCGCCGGGCGTATGCCGCACGGCTCGGTGGCCCGATCCTGGACCGGATCGACGTGCAGGTCCACGTGCCGGCCGTCACGCACGCCGCGGGGACCGCGTGTGCCGGGGAGTCTTCGGCGGCGGTGGCCGAGCGGGTCGCGGGGGCCCGGGCCGCCGCGCTGGACCGCTGGGTGGGTTCGCGCGGCGCGTCCGGGTGGCCGGTTAACGGGCTGGTGCCAGGCCATATCTTGCGGGTGGGTAGGTTCCGGTTGCCCGGGGCGGTGACGGCCGATGTGGATCGAGCCCTGGAGCGGGGGCTGCTCAGCCTGCGCGGCTATGACCGCACCCTTCGGGTCGCGTGGACGAGGGCCGATCTGGCGGGTCGCTCGGTGCCAACGGCTGACGACATCGGACTGGCACTGCTGCTGCGCGCCGGATCGCAGGTGGCGGCATGACGTGGTCTGCAGAACGCCAGGCTCGGGTGACATGGGCTCGCCTCGCCGAGCCGGCCGACCCGGTCATCGCCGCCTACCTGCAGCGGCTCGGCCACGAGGAGGCCCTCGCCGATGTGCACCGTGGCGGCGACAAGCGCGTGATGAGCCGAGTCGCGGCCCGCCTCGAGACTCTCGCGGGCATCGACGATACCGCCATCTGCGCCAGCCTGGATGCCAGCGTCATCATCCCGGGCGACCCGGCCTGGCCGGAGGGTCTGGATCAGCTGGAGGCGCCGCCCCACTGCCTGTGGGTGCGCGGCGACGCACGCGAGGACCTCGCGGCCCTGTGCCGCCGCAGCGTGGCTATCGTCGGCGCAAGAGCGGCCACGGCATACGGCCTGGATCGGGCGATGGACCTGGCCGCCGAGGTTTCGGCCCGGCGTTTCACCGTGGTGTCCGGGGCCGCCCTCGGCATTGATGGTGCGGCCCATCGCGGCGCGCTCGCGGCGGGCGCGGCCACCGTCGCGGTGCTGGCCTGCGGCATCGATCGCGTCTATCCACGATCGCACGAGGGGCTCGTGCGCGAGATCGCCGCCACGGGCGCGGTCGTGACCGAACTGCCTCCCGGGTCGGCGCCCTATCGGCAGCGCTTTCTCTTGCGCAACCGGCTCATCGCCGCGATGACGTCCGGAACCGTCGTCATCGAGGCGGCCCTGCGCTCGGGCTCGCTCGCCACGGCGGCGGCCGCCCTGGCGCTTGGCCGACCCGTTGGCGCGCTGCCCGGGCCGGTGACCTCGATGTCCTCGGCAGGCACGCACCAGGCGATCCGCGACGGCCTTGCCACGCTGATCACCGATGGCGCCGATGTCGCGGACCTCATGGGCTCCTTCGGAGTCGACGCCGCTCCCGAACGACGCGATCCCACGCGGCCGGAGGACGCATTGACCACCGCCCAACGCCAGGTCTGGCAGGTGCTGCCGATCGGTCGGCCAGCACAGATCGACGAACTTGCCGAGCGCGCGGGGATGGACGCCATGAGCGTGCAGATCGCCTTGGGGCCCTTGGAACTCGCGGGCCTTGCCCGCCGCCGCGGCGAGTTGTGGTCACGGCCGGCAAGCGTGGCGTCTTGATCGGCTCCCGCCTTTTTGCCACCGTGGCCCGATGGGCACGGACGCGCAACTGGTCGCGGACTTCGCGCGCTATCTCGACGTCGAACGCGGCCGATCCGCCAACACCACGCGCGCCTACCTCGGGGATCTCGCGTCCTTGTCCGCCTTTCTGCGTGGCGATCCTGACGACACCTCGGGCCCCTTCGACGACGCTGACCCCAGCAGCAGACCCGGGGGTTCACCAGATGTGCTGCTCGGCGCGCGCCTGCCCGACTTGCGCGCCTGGCTGGGGTCGATGTCGCGTTCGGGCGCCGCCCGATCGACGATGGGCCGTCGCGTCGCCAGCATCCGCACGTTCTACGACTGGGCGCTGCGCTCCGGCCGGATCGAGGCAGACCCCGCCGTGAAACTCACCGCTGCCAAACGCAATCGGCATTTGCCGGCGATCCTGACCGCGCCTGCGGCGCAGGAGGTTCTCACCGCGGCGGCGCTCGCCTCGGACGACGATGACCCGGTCGCCGTGCGGGATCTCGCCATGCTCGAGCTGTTGTATGCCAGTGGCCTGCGCGTGGGGGAACTCGCGGGCCTCGATATCGATGATGTGGATCTCGCCGCGCGCACCGCCACCGTCTTCGGCAAGGGCAGCCGGGAGCGCGTGGTGCCATTCGGCGTGCCAGCGGGGGCGGCGCTCGATCGCTGGCTGACCACCGGTCGCGCGCGACTTGTCACCGCCGATAGCGGCCCGGCGCTTTTCCTCGGCCGACGCGGGCGACGGGTCGACCAGCGCCAAGTGCGCACGGCCGTTCACGCCGCCACCTCACGGACGCCCGGCGGAACCGATCTGGCACCGCACGGGCTGCGACATACTGCCGCGACACACCTCCTGGACGGCGGTGCTGACCTGCGCACCGTGCAAGAGTTGCTAGGTCACCGATCCTTGGCGACGACCCAGCTCTACACGCATGTGTCCATCGAGCGGCTCAAGGAGTCCTATGCCCGGGCCCACCCACGCGCCTGAGCGGGTGCGTCCAGCCTCGATGCCAACGCGCGACGCCACACCGGGCATGAGCATGCAGCGCAGGTACCGGCTGCGACGCACGATCGTTGGCGCGGCGGTGCTCCTTCTTGGGGGGCTCGCGGCGACCCAACTCTTCGGCGATGAGACACCGGCGGCGACCGCCAAGAATTCAACCGCCGTGGTCACGTCCGCCACCCGAGGTGCGGCTCCCGCACCGTCGACGAGGCCCGGTGCATCGTCATCGACGTCGGCCACCTCGACCAAGACCGCGCCGGCCAAAGTGCCCGCGTCAGGCGACGGCAAGATCAGGGTCCTCACGACCCCGGGTCAGGACACGACTCGCAAGGGTGCCACGAAGACCTTCACCATTGAGGCCGAAGGCGGGCTCGGGATCGACCTCACCGCCTACGCCGGTGAAGTTCGCAGCATCCTGTCCTCGGACAAAGGGTGGGAAGTCGCCGACGGGATCCACTTCAAGGCCCTCACCACGGCCGATCTCGACCAGGGCAGCGTGCCCGACGTGCGCATCACCTTGGCCAGCCCCGACCTCACCGACGAACTGTGTGCCCCGCTGAATACCGGCGGTGAGGTCTCCTGCAACCGCCACGGTCGGGCCGTCATCAACGCCAAGCGGTGGGCCATCGGCGTCAAGTACTACGACGACCTCACCCTCTACCGCACCTATGTGATCAATCACGAGGTCGGGCACGGCCTGTGGCATCAACACGCCTTCTGCCCGGGCGCGGGCCAGAAGGCGCCGATCATGCAGCAGCAGACCCTCGGTCTCCAGGGGTGCACCGCCTGGCCCTATCCCGTCACCTCCTGACCGGCGCTCAACCGGCCTAATCTGGCCCTATGGTTGCCGCCCCGTCCGTGCCCTCGCGTCCGCCGGTCAACGCACGCCTCGAGCCGTTCGGGACCACGATCTTTGCCGAGATGTCGGCACTGGCCGTCAGCACCGGCGCCATCAACCTCGGCCAGGGGTTCCCGGACACCGACGGCCCACCGGAGGTCCTGGCGGCGGCGAAGGCTGCCATCGATGGCGGGCGCAACCAGTACCCTCCCGGCCCCGGCTTCCCCGAACTTCTCGACGCGATCGCGGCGCACCAAAAGCGGTTCTATGCCATCGACATCGACCCGCGCCGGGACGTGCTCGTCACGGTGGGCGCGACCGAGGCCATTGCGGCAACCATCTTGGCCCTTTGCGCGCCGGGCGACGAGGTCGTCACCTTCGAGCCCTATTACGACTCATATGCCGCAACCATCGCTCTCGCCGGAGCCACCATGCGGGCCGTGCCCTTGCGTTTCCCGGACTTCGCCGTCGACGAGGCCGCCCTGCGCGCTGCCTTCACCCGGCATACCCGCTTGGTGCTCCTCAACACGCCGCACAACCCGACGGGCAAGGTTTTCACGCGCGCGGAGCTGGCCCTCATCGCGCAGTTGGCGCAGGACTACGACGCATGGGTGGTCACCGACGAGGTCTACGAACACCTGGTCTTCGACGGCCGAACCCACATCCCGGTCGCAACGCTGCCGGGCATGGCGCAGCGGACCCTGACAATCTCCTCCGCCGGCAAGACCTTTTCGACGACGGGCTGGAAAGTCGGGTGGGTTAGCGGGCCGGAGCAGGCGATTGCGGGTATTCGAGGGGTCAAGCAATTCCTCACCTTCGTCGGATCTGGGCCTTTCCAGCTCGCGACGGCCACCGGTCTGGGACTTAGGGACTCGGTGTATGCCGGGCTCGCAGCTTCCCTCCAGGCCAAGCGCGATCTGCTGGTCGCCGGACTCGTAGATGCCGGATTGCGTGTTTCGATCCCTGAGGGGACCTATTTCGTCATCGCGGATCTCGCCCCGCTCGGCGTTCGCGATGCGCTCGCCTTTTGCCGAAGCGACCTCGCGCAGCGCGGCGGCGTGGTCGGGGTGCCCGTGTCGGTCTTCTGCGATAACAAGGAGGCCAGCGCCTCCCTAGTTCGATTCGCCTTCTGCAAACGCGACGAGGTGTTGACCGAGGCGGCCTCGCGATTGGCTCGACTGCGCCCTTAACGGCCTGATTTTCCACAGGTCACGGAGCCCAGAAGGCGCTTTCCACAGCTTTTCGGCACCCCCTGGAAGGGCCGACCCATCCGGCGCAGGATGGCCGGCATGGACACCGCATCTCGCTCCCGTCAGATCCGCGCCATCGCGGGAATTGCGCTCGCGATCTTGATGCTGGGGTGGGTCCCGGTGTCCGCCGCCGCGGTCTCTCCCCTCCCGGCCGTGGCCGGGGCACGACCCGGGGCGTCGTCGACGGCCATGCCCGTGTGGGCCTGGCCGCTCTCGCCGGTGCCTCGGGTCGTGCGCCCGTTCGACAAACCCCCCGGCCCGTATGCCGCGGGGCACCGTGGCCTCGACCTCGCCGGCTCCGTGGGTCAACCAGTGCTGGCCGTCGATGCCGGCACCGTGCACCACGCCGGTCAGGTGGCCGGGCGGGGCACGATCACGATCGAGCATCCGGGTGGGCTGCGATCGACCTACGAACCGCTGGTGCTCGACCCGCTGCTGCGGGTGGGTTCAGCCGTCCGCACCGGACAGCAACTTGGCAGCCTCGACACCTCCGGCAGTCACTGCGCGCCCCTGGCTTGTCTGCACCTCGGGGCCTTGCGACAAGGCAGCTCAAGTCAATGGGACTACGTGCAACCGCTCTTCTATCTCGCGGACGTGGAGGTGGTGCTGCTGCCCTCCCCGTCGTGATGAGGCGAGTCGGGTGTCGGAGTCGGCGGCAATACTGGAGGGCATGTCCGACACCGCCCTCGCCATCGGCGCCCACGTCCCGCAGGAAGACCCGATCGCCGAAGCTGTCGCGCGGCAGACCTCGGTCGTCCAGTTCTTCCTCGGGCAGCCGCAGAGTTACAAGGGCCCGGTCGTGGCGTATGCCGGGGGAGCCGCGGCCCTGCGCGCGGCCGCCGAGGCGGCCGGAGTGGCGCTCTATGTCCACGCGCCGTACATCGTCAATGTCGCGACGACCAACAACCGCATCCGTATTCCCTCGCGCAAGCTGCTTCAGCAACATATGGATGCGGCCGCGGAGATCGGCGCCCGCGGCCTGATCGTGCACGGCGGCCATGTCGACAAGGGCGTCGACCCAGCGGTCGGCTTCGACAACTGGCGCAAAGCTATCGAGGCGACCGACCTAAAGATTCCGCTGCTGCTGGAGAACACCGCGGGCGGGGACAACGCCATGGCCCGTCACCTGGACCGGATCGCCGGCGTCTGGGACGCCATCTCGGCGGCGCAGGGCGCGGAGCAGGTCGGCTTCTGCCTCGACACCTGCCACGCCTGGGCCGGCGGCATCGAGTTGGACACCGCAGTTGACAAGATCCTCGCAATCACCGGACGCATCGATCTCGTCCACGCCAATGACAGCCGCGACGGCTACAACTCTGGTGCCGACCGGCATACCAATTTCGGGGCCGGACATATCGACCAGGCCGGCTTCGTCGATATCGTCCGGGCCGCCGGCGCGCCCGTGATCTGCGAAACGCCCGGCGGCGCCGCCGAGCATGTGGCCGACTTCGCCTGGATGCTCGAGCGTCTCTCCGCGCGCTGAACCCGCGATTTCGTGGGGGAGCGGGTCGCGCCGTAGACTAGAGCCACGACCGGTTTCGGCTGGTCGAATTCGCGTGCCTTCTCGCCGGTTCGGATCCGTCCAAACCCCGGGGCGCACCACCTCAGTCCTCACGCGCGAGCGTGATGCGGGGTGCGTATGCAGGCACCAGGCAGGCCCGAACCGGTCACCCCGACCGGCACGGGCCGACGGAACTGACACAACGACATACAAGGGAGAACACGGCATGGCCGTCGTCACCATGCGCCAGCTCCTCGAGAGCGGCGTCCACTTCGGGCACCAGACCCGTCGCTGGAACCCCAAGATGAAGCGCTTCATCATGACCGAGCGCAATGGCATCTACATCATCGACCTGCAGCAGTCGGTCACCTACATCAACACCGCGTACGAATTCGTGCGCGAGACCGTTGCGCACGGTGGCTCGATCCTGTTCGTCGGCACCAAGAAGCAGGCGCAGGAGGCCATCGCTGAGCAGGCGACCCGCGTCGGCATGCCCTATGTCAACCACCGTTGGCTTGGTGGCATGCTCACCAACTTCAACACCATCTCCAAGCGTCTCGCGCGCCTGAAGGAGCTTGAGCAGATCAACTTCGGCGAGGTGGCTGGCTCCGGCTACACCAAGAAGGAACTGCTCATCCTCTCCCGCGAGAAGGACAAGCTGGAGAAGACCCTCGGCGGCATGCGCGAGATGAACAAGGTGCCCTCGGCGATCTGGGTCGTCGACACCAAGAAGGAGCACCTGGCCGTCGATGAGGCGCGCAAGCTCGGGCTGCCGGTCATCGCGATCCTCGACACCAACTGTGACCCGGACGAGGTTGACTACAAGATCCCGGGCAATGACGACGCCATTCGCTCCGTCACCCTGCTCACGCGCGTGATCGCAGATGCCGTCGCCGACGGCCTCATCCAGCGCTCCAATGCGCGCGCCAATGCCGGCCTCGAGGCCGAGGGCGGCGCCGCCGAGGAGCCCCTGGCTGAGTGGGAGCGCGAGCTCCTCGGCGCCGACGCCACCACCGAGGCCGCTGAGGAGGTCGCCACCGAGGCCGTCGAGGTTGCTGAGGACGCCGTCGAGGCTCCGGCCGCGGACGAGGCTGCCGCCGAGACCACCGACGCCCCGACGGCCTGAGCCGCCGGCACGTCCACCGCATACTGAAGGAAGGCTGAACACTTCATGGCGAATTACACCGCCGCTGACATCAAGGCCCTGCGCGAGGCGACTGGCGCGGGCATGATGGACGTCAAGAAGGCCCTCGACGAGGCCGACGGCGACTCCGTCAAGGCCACCGAGATCCTGCGGGTCAAGGGCCTCAAAGGCGTCACCAAGCGCGAGGGACGCACCACCTCCAATGGCCTGGTTGCCGCGCAGGCTGCCGACGGCGTTGGCACCCTCGTGGAGGTCCTCTGCGAGACCGACTTCGTCGCCAAGGGCGCGAAGTTCATCGAGCTGGCCGACAAGGTCCTCGCGCAGGCCGTCGCGATCGGTGCCGCCGACGCGCAGGCCCTGCTCGACAGCGACATCGACGGCCAGAGCGTCCAGGCGCTGCTCGACTCGGCCAATGCCACCATCGGCGAGAAGATCGAGGTCAAGCGCGTTGCCCGCGTCGAAGCCCCGACCGTCGCGGCCTACCTGCACAAGACCAGCCCCGACCTGCCGGCGCAGATCGGCGTGCTCGTCGGCATCTCCGGCGGCGATGATGCGGTGGCCCGTGACATCGCGATGCACGTCGCGGCTTTCAGCCCGACCGTGCTGAACCGCGACGAGGTCTCCGCCGAGACGGTCGAGAACGAGCGTCGCGTCGCCGAGGCCACCGCCCGCGAGGAGGGCAAGCCGGAAGCGGCCCTGCCCAAGATCGTCGAAGGTCGCGTCAACGGCTTCTTCAAGGAGAACGTCCTGCTCGAGCAGGCCTTCGCGAAGGACCCGAAGAAGACCGTCGCCAAGGTTGCCGAGGAGGCCGGCGCCGCCGTCACCTCCTTCGTCCGCTTCCGCGTCGGGTCCTGACCGCTCGCTTGGCTTGACGGCCGCGCACCCCCTGCGGGTGCGCGGCCGTCAGTCTTTTCCGGGCTGTCATATGCCGCCCGCCCGGGTCAGCCAGCTCGCTCGGGTAAAGGCGCCGATCGTCAACATCCCGAGGAAGCAGAACCCGAGGCCGGCGCCAACGAGCAGCCAACCCAGGATTGGTTCCCGAGCCCGCACGGGAGCCATGACTGGGGGCGGCGTCATCGCGGCACCTCGACGGCGGTCTGCTGGGCGAGTAAGGCCGCGGCTGCGGACGCCCGATCCACCAGGCCAGCGACCGCCTCCCCATCTGAGTCCAGGGTCGCCAGGAGTTCTAGGCCGAGGATCCCCGCAGCAAGCAGCCGGGCCAGATCGCCGGCGGGGGCGAAGCCCCCGAGCGGGTGCGCCGCCAGGGCCTGCCGCGCGGCGCGCTCGGCGAACTGTTGCCATGGTGCGAGACGTTCGGCGATCTGCGCCGACATCCCCGGCGCCGAGCGCGCTCCGCTGATCAACTCGGCCAGGACGGCCACATCACCGGTCTCGAGATCGGTCGCGATGACTTCGCCTGCGGCGTCGATCAGCTCCGGCAGTCCCGGATCGCCGGCGAGGAGTGGTTCGTAGGCCGCGAGCCGCCGCGCCGACACGGCATCCAGCGCCGCGAGCAGGAGGTCTGGAACGGTTCCGAAGTAGTAGAAGACCTGGGACTGCTGACAGCCCGCGCGGCGCGCGATCTCTCGGGCGCTCGCGCCGGCAAAGCCATTCTCCCGCAAGGCATCGTGTGCCGCCGCGATCAGTCGTTCCCGTGTTGCGGCGCCGTCCGACCTTCCCGCTCGGCTCCGTCCACCGCCACTGACTGCCATACGAACGCCTCCATGAGCGATAAGTTGAAGCACTCGCTCAAAGTGTGCGCCCAGGCGCTCGGGAAGGCAAGGGCGCTCAGCCCACGACCTGCAGGAGTTTCGCCTTGTCCACCGGCACCTCGCGCAGGATCAGCCGGGAGTTGAGACTGGCCACGCCATAGTCGTGTTTAAGCCGGTCGACCAGGCCCTCGAATTCGGCGGGGTCCTGACACACGATGTGCAATTGGTAGTCGTACTCGCCCGTCAGGCGCAGGGCGCCGATGACCTGCGGAATGTGAGTCAAGGACTCGGCGAAAGCGACTCGTTCGACGCCTTCGCGCAGCTTGATATCGGAGAGAACGCCGAGCGTCTTGCCGAGCGCGCGCTCGTCGATCACCGCGCTGAAGCCGGCGATGACGCCCTCGCGCTGCAGTCGCCGCACCCGGTCCGCGACGGTATTTGCCGAGAGCCGCACGAGGGCGCCGAGTTCCTGAAAGGTCGCGCGGCCGTTATGGGAGAGGGCTGTCGCGAGCTGCACGTCGATGCGGTCCATGGTGGTCAGTTTAGGTAATTTTGGTGATTTGTGAGGTTAGCCGCGGATTCCGCGGTGAAATGTGTCTAAGCGCCGCAAATTCCGAGCCACCTTCGCCGCACTTTTGCCTAGCGTCATCGGCATGTCGCTGCTCTTCGTCAAGCTCATCCTGGCTCCACTTATCGTTCTGATCGCCACCCTCCTCGGGCGCCGGCTCGGCCCCCGCGCCGCGGGCCTCTTCGTCGGTCTCCCCGGGACGGCGCTGCCCTTCCTCCTCACGATGTACCTCACGCACGGACCGCACGCCGCGACGACCACGGCGGCCGGCGGCATCGCCGGCCAACTCATCTGCGCCACCTACTGCATCGTCATCGCCCGGACCGGCGCGCGGCTGCGTCCCGTGCTCGCCGCCCTCGTGGCACTGGCTGTCGCGATCGGCGTCGGGCTCGCCGCCCTACTGCTCAACAATGCGTATGCCGTCGCCCTCCTCGTCCTGCTTGCCTGCGTCGCCGGCCTGGTCACCTGGCCACATGACGACACTCCCGGCGCGCGGCCCACGATCGGTGGTGGGCGATCCCGACACGGATGGGCCTGGTCACGATCATGGTGTGCGGAATCGCCGCCCTGGAGCCGTATGTGGGGACTGGCCTGGCCGGCACCTTCGCCTCGCTGCCATTGATCCTGGTCGTCATGGGAGTGACCGAGCATCGGGCCCGCGGCCCGCTCGGGGCGCTCGACTTGGCCGGAGGAACGCTGGCCTCCGTCGCCGGCACGGCCGTCTTCTTGCTCGTGGTCGTCGTCCTCAACCCGCGCGCGGGAGTGTGGGTCGCCCTCGTCGCCGGCCTGGTCCTGATCCCGGTCGTCAATCGCTCCGTCACGGCACTCGCCGGTGCGCTCAGCCACCGGATGCCTGACCGCGCCGACGGATCCGGGCGGGCTGGGCGGCATACTCCGGAGTTGGCGGCTGCCTGAGCCGACCACGCGATCTGGCACCTGGTGTGCGAGGATTCCAGACGATCCGTCGCGCGCCGGAATCCGGCCGGGACCAACCCCCGAGGAGTCGTTGACCGTGAGTGATGCCCCCACGTCCCAGACCGTTGAGACGCGTGGGGGCGAGCCACTCCACGGCACCTACCGGCGCGTCTTGCTGAAGCTTTCCGGTGAGGTTTTTGGCGGCGGCCGCGTCGGTCTGGCTCCGGAGGTCGTCCGGGGGATCGCGCAGCAGATTGCCGAGGCGGTGCGCGCGGGCGTTCAGGTGGCGGTTGTCATCGGTGGCGGCAACTTCTTCCGCGGTGCCGAATTGCAGCAGCAGGGCATGGACCGCACCCGCGCTGACTACATGGGCATGCTTGGCACCGTGATGAATTGCCTTGCCCTGCAAGACTTCCTGGAAAAGGAAGGCATCGACACGCGCGTCCAGACGGCGATCACGATGGGGCAGGTCGCCGAGCCCTACATCCCGCGCCGAGCCATCCGGCACCTCGAAAAGGGCCGAGTCGTCATCTTCGGTGCCGGCGCCGGTATGCCGTTCTTCTCCACCGACACCGTCAGCGCGCAGCGTGCCTTGGAGATCAAATGCGATGCTGTGCTCATGAGCAAGAATGGCGTCGACGGGGTCTATGACGCCGACCCGCGCACCAATCCCGACGCCAAGAAGCTCGACAAGGTCACCTACAGCCAGGCATTGCAGCAGGGCCTGAAGGTCGTCGATGCCGCGGCCTTCAGCCTGTGCATGGACAACGGCCTCGACATGATCGTCTTCGGCATGGAAGGCCCCGGCAATATCACCCGCGCCGTCCGGGGGGAGCGCATCGGCACGCTGGTCACCACCGGCTAACCCGCCCTGGGCTGACGGGGTGACAAACTAGGCACCGGACCCGACTCACCTCGGTGAGCACACCGCATACGCACGCCCGGGCGCGCCCGCGCCGACAAAGGAGCCCTAGATGATCGACGAGACCCTCTTCGAGGCCGAGGAGAAGATGGAGAAGGCCGTCGAGGTCGTCAAGGAGGACTTCGCCGGGATCCGCACGGGTCGCGCCAATCCCGCGATGTTCCACAAGGTTCTCGTGGACTACTACGGCGCGCCCACGCCGCTGCAGCAACTCGCCTCCTTCCAGACCCCCGAGGCGCGCACGCTGCTCATCAGCCCCTTCGACAAGGGCGCGATGCGCAATATCGAAAAGGCCTTGCGCGACAGCGACTTCGGCGCGAACCCGAGCAATGACGGCAATGTCATCCGCATCACGCTGCCCGAGCTGACGCAGGAACGTCGCAAGGAATACATCAAGATCGCCAAGGGCAAGGGCGAGGACGGCAAGATCGCGGTGCGCAATATCCGCAGGCACGCGATGCACGACCTCGACAAGCTCATCAAGGATGGCGAGGTCGGCGAGGACGACGGCAAGCGCGGCGAGAAGGAACTCGACTCCCTAACCAAGAAGTTCGTCGATCAGATCGACGAACTGGCCAAGAAGAAGGAAGCCGAACTGCTCGAGGTCTGACCTCGCGCCTGCTCCCGATGTCGACGCCCATCACACCCCCGGCCTACGAGCTTCCCGAGCCCGCCCCGCAGCCGGCGCCCAATCCGCACGGTCGCGCCGGCCGCGACCTCGCCGCAGCGATCGGCGTGGGGGTCGGCCTGGGAGCGGTGATCCTGGTCTGCTTGTTTGTGGCCAAGGACGCCTTCGCCTGGATCATCGCCGCCGCCATGGTGGTGGGTGCGTGGGAACTCGCGCGGGCCATGACCACCCGGGGCTTCGCGGTGCCGCTGGTTCCCGTCGCCGCGGGGGCAGTGGGCATGATTCTCGCGGCGCACGAACGCGGTCCGGAGGCGCTAGCCATCGCCTTCGGGCTGACCGCGACCGCGGTGCTGCTTTGGCGGGTCATCGATCCACGCCCCGGATCGGCCCGCGACGTCGCTGCCGGCATCTTCACCGCGCTCTATCCCTGTTTCCTCGGTGGCTTCGCCGCCCTGATGCTGGCCCCCGCCGACGGCCGCGATCGGATCATCACCTTCATCCTCGTGACCGTCTGTTCCGATATTGGGGGGTATGCCGCGGGCGTGCTCTTCGGCAAGCACCCGATGGCGCCCCGCATCTCGCCGAAGAAGTCCTGGGAGGGCTTCGCCGGATCGGTCCTGACCTGCGCCGTCGCCGGTGCCGCGTGCCTCGTGCTGTTTTTCGACCAGCCGTGGTGGGCCGGGGTCGTCCTCGGGGCGGTCGTCGCCGCCTGCGCGACGATCGGCGACCTCATGGAATCGGTCATCAAACGCAACCTCGGCATCAAGGACATGTCCAATCTGCTTCCGGGGCATGGTGGCCTGATGGATCGCCTCGACTCGCTCATCATGACGGCGCCGCTGTGCTGGGCGGTGTTGCACTATGTCGTCGGCTCCTGACCCCGCCACCGAGCGTGAGCCGGCCACTCGCCCCGCGCCCGGCCAGCTGACCTTCACCGCGCCTCGGCGCGGTAAGCCGCCACGCCACCTGGCCGATCTTGACCCCGCCGAGCGGCGGGCGGTTGCGGGCGAGCTGGGCGTGCCACCCTTCCGCGCGAACCAACTCTCCCGCCATTACTTCGAACACCTGAGTATCGATCCGGCGACGATGACCGACCTGCCGGCGGCGGCGCGCGATCAGTTGGTCGGCGACCTGCTGCCGCCCCTGCTCACGCCGGTGCGCGAGTTGCAGGCTGACCGGGGCGCGACGATCAAGTCCGTATGGCGCCTCCACGATGGCGCGCTCGTCGAGTCGGTGCTGATGCGCTACCCCAAGCGCGTGACGATCTGCATCTCCAGCCAGGCCGGGTGCGGGATGAACTGCCCGTTCTGTGCCACCGGACAGGCCGGATTGACCCGCAATATGTCGACCGGCGAGATCGTCGATCAGGTCCGCGCGAGTGCGGCGCGGCTGCGCTCCGGCGACCTGCCCGCGGTCGCGGTCCGCACCGACGGGGCGGATCTTGGGAGCGAGGCCGAGAACGAGGGGGATGGGGCGGCATACGGCCCGAATCGGATCAGCAATGTCGTCTTCATGGGCATGGGGGAGGCCCTGGCCAACTACAAGGCGGCGATCGGAGCGATCCGGCGGCTAACCGACAAGGCGCCAGACGGCTTCGGGATCAGCGCGCGGGGCGTGACGATGTCGACCGTCGGTCTGGTGCCGGGCATCGACAAGCTTGCGGCAGAAGGCATTCCGGTCACTCTCGCGCTGTCGCTGCATGCGCCGGATGACGAACTGCGCGACGAACTCGTGCCGATCAACACCCGCTGGAAGGTCGATGAGGCGATCGACGCGGCATACCGGTACTTCCAGGCCACCAAGCGCCGGGTGAGCATCGAATATGCCCTGATCCGCGATATCAACGACCAGGCCTGGCGGGCGGATCTGTTGGGGGAGAAGCTCAATGCCCGGGGCCGGGGGTGGGTGCACGTCAACCCGATCCCGCTCAACCCGACCCCTGGCTCCAAGTGGACGGCCTCGCGGCCCGGGGTCGAGCAACAGTTCGTCGAGCGGCTACGGGCGCACGGCATACCCACCACCGTTCGTGACACTCGCGGCTCGGATATCGACGGCGCGTGCGGCCAGCTTGCCGCCGCCACCGCCTGACGCGCTATCGCTGGCTGATCAGCGTGCTCGTGCCCGTGCGCCGGTCCCAGACTCTGATCTGGTTCCATTTGCTCGGCGCCCCGCTCGTGTCGATATAGGCCACGGACAAGCCGTCGTCGGAGACCGCGGGTTCTTTGCCGGGAGCGACGATCGTGGGTTGCCCATCGTTGCCGATCCGGTGCACCTGGCCCGCGCAATCGCGCACCACGGCCTTGCCCCATCCGGAGACGTCACGCCCACAGTCCGCGTCGATCCGGACGGTGAATGACGGATAGCCGGCAGGCCGGGTCACCAGGACCTGCTCCGAGAGCATCCCGTCGTGCAGCACCGGAGCAAAGCCGTCGTTGAGGGCGTAGACCTGTGGGTAGCCGCGGGACGCCTCGGGGTCGTCGCACTTCGTCGCCTTGACCACGGACCTGCCGGTGCCAGCACTCCAGACCCAGGCCTGGCCGCAGTAATGACCAGGGAAAGCCGGGTCGGCGTAGAACGTGGAGAAGGTAGAGATCTGGCCGTTGGGCGAGATGTCGGCAAAGACGCCGTAGTCGTTGTCGAGATCCTGAGTCGACGGGACTGCTTCAGTGATCCTTTTTAGGGCGCCGGCGGCCATGTCACGAAGGAAGACGTCGCCAGGCCGATTGTCGCCGGCCACAAGGTTGGACGCGGTGGTGGCGAAGACGATCCGGTTGCCGTCGGCGCTCACGCGGACAGTGGCTGCGGCGGCATTGGCCTGGGCCCCCGCGGCCGAGGTGTTGATCCGGACCAGCCGGCCGGTGGCCAGGTCCTTGCGGTAGGCGTCGACCTTGCCGTTGGTGTCACCGGGCACGAGATTGCTTGCGGCGGAAAGGAAGACGACATAGCGGCCGTCCCAGCTGACTGACGGGCGGGAACTGTCCGCATTCGCCTGAGCCCCTCCAGACGTGACCGAGACCCGCTTCGTGGTGTTGGCGACGCGGTCGCGGATGAAGATGTCGGCCTTGCCGTTGGTGTCCCCCGAGACCAAGTTCGTCGCTACGGAGCGAAAGACGACATAGCGCCCGGTCGTGCTGACCGCGGCCTGTGAGGAGGCCCCGTTGCCGGGGGTCCCGGCGGGGGAATCGGCAACCGCGGGCGCGGCCATTGCCGAGACGGCGGCCAGCAGGCCCCCGGCGCCGATGGCGATTAGGAATGTGCGGCGGTGCATGGTTTCCCTCCCTGACGTTCTCAAAATACTGCCCAAGCAAAGCACGGCGTCGCTGGTCGGGAAAGCAGGCCGTGCGGGACGGATTGGGAGGGCTCTGGCTGCACGGTCAACTTCCGTCTTTCATGGGTGAGTGTGTGACACACGCCTGATTTGCACCAAAGTGCCTGTCCTGCAACGAGATAATCGTGTTTGCGAGACTGGATTTCCTCGAGCGGGAAGGCACTTGGTAGGTGAAGGGTACATCGTGGTCGACAGGGCGGGTCGGGTTGACCAAGACGCTCTCGAGGGCGCTGGTGCGGCGCGGGTTCGTCCCGGGGCCTGATCGTGGCCGGGTGGTGGTAGATGTGGCCACGATGCTGGTCGCTGGGGGGAAGCGATCGCGGATATCGACACCCTGCGCCACCAGGAGCAGGTGCTTGGGCCGGTCGCCTCGCCGGCGACGGTGTGGCGGGCCTTGGACGAACTGGCCGAGACCCCCGCGAAGCGGGTCGCGGCGGCGCGGGCCACGACCCGGGCGCGGGTGTGGGGGTTGCTGCCCGGCGGGCAGCCTGCCGCGCGAGTAGCCGACACCACGCTGCCGAAGGATTTGGTGGTGTTGGATGTCTTAACCTTGCCCGCATGGCCAAAACGATCTCCACCGTCGACACCGTCGTCAACCTCTGCAAGCGCCGGGGTTTCGTCTTTCCGTGCGGCGAGATCTATGGCGGCACGCGCTCGGCGTGGGACTACGGCCCCCTCGGTGTGGAGCTGAAGGAGAACATCAAGCGCCAGTGGTGGAAGTCGATGGTGCACGGCCGCGAGGATGTTGTCGGCCTCGACTCATCGATCATCCTGCCGTTGCAGACCTGGGTCGCCTCCGGCCACGTCGGCGCCTTTTCGGACCCGCTGATCGAG
Source organism: Nostocoides veronense (assembly GCF_039531185.1). Lineage (NCBI taxonomy): Bacteria > Bacillati > Actinomycetota > Actinomycetes > Micrococcales > Intrasporangiaceae > Nostocoides > Nostocoides veronense. The sequence continues at coordinate 91,064 of NZ_BAAAPO010000042.1, read as the reverse complement.
TGCCTGCAGTGCCACAAGCGGCACCGGATGGATCACCTGCAGGAGGCGTATGCCGAGCGCGCCGCGAAGAAGGGCCAGCAGGTCAACCCCGACGAGGTCCCGACGACCGAACTCGGCTGCCCGGACTGTGGCACCAAGGGCCGCTGGACCGAGCCGCGCGCCTTCAACATGATGCTTAAGACCTATCTCGGCGTCGTGGATGACGAATCCGGTCTGCACTATCTGCGCCCGGAGACGGCTCAGGGCATCTTCATCAACTACCTCAATGTCCAAAATGCGGCGCGGATGAAGCCGCCCTTCGGCATTGCCCAGACCGGCAAGTCCTTCCGCAACGAGATCACACCAGGCAACTTCATCTTCCGCACCCGCGAATTCGAGCAGATGGAGATGGAGTTTTTCGTCAAGCCGGGCACCGATGAGCAATGGCACCAGTACTGGATCAACGAGCGCCTGAACTGGTATGTCGATCTCGGCATCGCCCGCGACAACCTGCGCCTTTATGAACACCCCAAGGAGAAGCTTTCGCACTACTCCAAGGGAACGGTGGACATCGAATACCGCTTCCGCTTCGCCGGCTCGGAGTGGGGTGAGTTGGAGGGCATCGCGAACCGGACCGACTTCGACCTCGGCACGCACTCGAAGCACTCAGGGACCGATCTGGTCTTCTTCGACCAGGCGACCGGGGAGAAGTACACCCCTTATGTCATCGAGCCGGCAGCCGGACTCTCGCGCTCGCTGATGACCTTCCTCGTCGAGGCCTATCACGAGGACGAGGCGCCCAACACCAAGGGCGGCGTCGACAAGCGGGTTGTGCTGCGCTTGGACAAGCGCCTCGCGCCGGTTAAGGCGGCCGTGCTGCCGCTGTCCCGGCACGCTGACCTGTCGCCGAAGGCCCGCGACCTCGCGGCGCAGTTGCGCAAGAACTGGAATATCGAGTTCGACGACGCCCAGGCGATCGGCCGCCGCTACCGTCGCCAGGACGAGATCGGAACCCCCTTCTGCATCACGGTCGACTTCGACACCCTCGAGGACCAGGCGGTCACGATCCGCGAGCGCGACAGCATGGCTCAGGAGCGCGTAGCCCTCGACCAGGTCGAGGGCTACCTCGCGGCGCGCCTGATCGGCTGCTGAATGCAGGAGCCGACTTGCAAGGTTAGGTAAGCCTTACCTAACCTTGGGCGCATGACGTCCTTCTCGCGCCGCGGCGCTCTCGCAGCCGTCCTGCCCACCCTGTTGCTCGCGGCCTGCTCGACAGGCCCCGCTGGTTCGACGAGCACGACCGGATCGGGAACCAGCAGCACCGGAACGGCTAGCACCTCGGGCACCACGACCGCCGCCGCCTTCCCGGTCACGATCGAGCACGCGTTCGGCTCGACAACGATCGAGAAGGAACCGACCCGCATCGCCACCATCGGCTGGAGCGACCAGGACCACTTGGTTGCGCTCGGCATCGTGCCGGTGGGCGCCACGAAGCTGACCTGGGGCGGCAACGCGGCGGGGTCCTCCGATTGGTTCGACTCCGCGCTTGCGAGCCTCGGCGGCGACGCGCCGGTGCGCTACGACGACGCTGATGGCGCCCCCATCGAACAGATTGCGGCCCTGAGCCCAGACCTGATCCTCGCCACGAACTCCGGTCTGACGCAGGAGGATTACGACAAGCTCGTCAAGATTGCCCCCGTCGTGGCCTACCCCGAGGCGCCGTGGATCACCCCGTGGCGCACCTCGCTGGCAACCGTCGGCAAGGCCGTCGGTCGCAGCGACAAGGCCGCCGAACTCACCGCCGCCGCCGAACAGCAGATCACCGCCGCTTCGACCGAGTACGCCAATCTCACGGGCACCTCGTTGATCTTCGGCTACCTCACGACTGCCGACCTCGGCACCGTCGGCGTGTATGCCGAGCAGGACCCCCGCGTCTCCCTCATGCGCGACTTTGGCTTGGTCGATGCCCCGGCTGTCGCCGAGGTCGTCAAGGCGGGCGAGTTCTATGGGTCCGTTTCGGCGGAGCGCGCCGCGGATCTCACCTCCGACGTCTTCTTGACGTGGTCGGAGAACCCGAGCGATATGAAGACCTTCGAGGACAACAAGCTCATCGGGCAGATCCCGGCCATCAAGGACGGGCACGCGTATGCCGAGGCCGACAAGCCGACCGCGCTCGCGGTGACCAACCCGACCCCGCTCTCGATCCCGGTGGTCATCGACAAGTTCATCCCCAAGGTCTCTGCGGCGATCGGGTCGTGACCGCGCGGGCCAGTCGCCTCGCGATCGCCTTGCTTATGCTGGCGGTCGTCGCCTCCGTCTGCTCGCTCCTCATCGGCTCCCGGTGGCTCGCGCCAGCGTCCCTGTGGGCCGCCCTCACCGACGGGAGCGACCCGTTGACCGGTATCGCGCACGCCCGCCTCGACCGCACGCTGCTCGCCGCAGCGGTTGGGGCGGCCCTGGCCCTCGCCGGTGCCCTGCTGCAGGGAGTGACGCGAAATCCGTTGGCGGACCCCGGGATTCTCGGAATCAATGCCGGCGCGTCCTTCGCCATGGTGGTAGCCATGGCCGGCTTCGGGATCTCCGATCTTGGGGCGTATGTCGCGGTGGCCTTCCTCGGTGCCGGCCTCGCCCTGATCTTGGTCCACGCGGTCGCGGCGGCCGGACAAGATGGCGCGACGCCGACCACATTGGCGATCTGTGGGGCGGCCGTCACGGCCGTCCTAGCCAGCGCTACCTCCGCGGTGCTCTTGCTGGATCGCCAGACGATGGAGTCTTTCCGGTTCTGGCAGGTCGGAACGGTCAGCGGCCGGGATCTGTCGGTGCTGACCATCGGTGCGCCCTTCCTCGCCGTGGGCGTCGTTCTCGGCCTCTTGTGCATTCGCCTGCTCGACGCCGCGGCTCTCGGGGACGACTTGGCCCGAGCCCTCGGTCGGCGCCTCGGTCGCGACCGGGCGGTCGTCGCCATTGCCGTCGTGCTGCTCGCTGGCACCGCCACGGCGCTGGCTGGCCCGATCGCCTTCGTCGGTCTGTTGGTGCCCCACGCGGTCCGCGCGCTGGCTGGTCCAGGGCATCGCACCGTGCTCCCGCTCTGCCTGCTCGGTGGCGCGGTCCTCACGCTGCTAGCGGACACGGTCGGCCGAGTCCTGTTGCCGCCGGCCGAGATTCAGGTCGGCGTCATGGTCGCCCTGATCGGCGGACCGGCCTTCGTGATGCTGGTCCGCCGCGGCCGGACGGTGGCGCTATGAGCACCGTGACGCCCACCCTCGACCCGCCGATCGTCGCGGTGCGGTCGGCGCGGCGACGGGTGGCGCGGCGCACGACATACGCGCTCAGCGGGCTCACCGTCGTCTGGGTCGCGGTCTTCCTCGTGCGGATCACCCAGGGGGACTTCCTCATCTCCCTGCCGGATGCGGTGCGCATTATCCTCGGCGCCGAGATCCCGGGCGCGAGCTACATCCTGATGGAGTCCAAGCTGCCGCGTGCCGTCCTCGGCACGGGGGTTGGCGTGGCTCTCGGTCTGGCCGGAGCGATCTTCCAAACGACGCTGCACAACGAACTTGCCAGCCCGGACATCGTCGGCGTCACGCTGGGGGCTAGTGCCGCAGCGGTTTTCGGCATCGTCGTCCTCGGCCAGAGTGGCCCCGTGATCTCGGCGCTGGCCGTCGCGGGCGCCCTCGGCGTCGCGCTGACCGTGCGGGCTCTCGCCGACGGGCACAACGGCTACCGACTCGTCCTGCTCGGCATCGGCATCAGCGCGGTCATGTCGGCCGTCATCCAATATCTCTTCACGCGCGTCGACGAGTTCAACGCCACCAAGGTGCTGCAGTGGCTGGGCGGCAGCCTGAGCAATGTCGACTGGCGCGCCATCGGCCTCTTCTTCGCGCTCGCCGTCCCTGTCGTGGGCGCCATCGCCTGGCGCTCGAAGGTCCTGCGCGTGGCCGAACTCGGCGACGATCTGCGTGCCGGTCTCGGCGCGGGGCCGGGGTCTGTCGATGCCCTGATAGCCCTCGCGGTCATCCTCGCCGGACTCGCCACCGCCGTCGCCGGTCCGGTCGCCTTCGTGGCCTTCCTCACCGGCCCCATCTCCCGGGCGCTGACCGGCGGCCGCACTCGCCTGGTCGCCGCGGCTCTCGTCGGTGCCGTCATCGTCGTGCTCGGCGATCACATCGGCGCCTATCTGCTCGGCGACATCAATCTGCCGGTCGGCATCATCACCGGTGCGATCGGTGCGCCCGCCCTGATCTGGCTGATCGCCACCGGTCGCACCGCGAGAGGATCCCGTTGACTCCCAACGATATTCCCCGATCAGGCACGACGCCGTCTCGCCTGTATGCCCGTGACCTCCGCCTGGGCTACGGCTCGCACAGCGTCGTCCACGACCTCGATGTCGTCATCCCGGACGGGCGCATCACCGGCATCGTCGGCGCCAACGCCTGTGGCAAGTCCACGCTGCTGCGCGGCCTGGCCCGCCTGCTCAAGCCAACCGCCGGCACCGTCATCCTCGACGGCACCGACATACACCGCCGGCCGACGGGCGAGGTGGCACGCACCCTCGGACTGCTGCCGCAACAACCCGTCGTTCCCTCCGGCGTGACCGTCACCGACCTCGTCGGCCGCGGCCGCTACCCGCACCAGTCCGGCTTTCGGCGGTGGTCTTCGGAGGACGACGCCATCGTCGCCGAGGCCCTAGACCTCACCGGGACGATCGACCTCGCCGATCGCCTCGTCGACGAACTCTCCGGGGGCCAGCGCCAGCGGGTGTGGATCGCGATGGCGCTGGCGCAGCATACGGACCTGCTCCTCCTCGACGAACCGACGACCTATCTCGACCTCGCCCACCAGATCGACGTCCTCGACCTGCTCGCCGAGCTCAATAACTCGCGCGGCACCACGATCGTCATGGTCCTGCACGAGCTCAACCTCGCGGCCCGTTATGCCGATCATCTGATTGCCATGCAGCACGGGCGGATTCGCGCCGAAGGCACGCCCGATGAGGTGATCACCGAAGACATCATTCGCGACGTCTTCGGCCTTGCCTCGCGCGTCGTGCTCGACCCCGTCAGCGCCACACCGATGGTCCTGCCCCTCTCCACCCGACGTAAGGAAGCCCATGAGCGCCTCGACTCTCGACGCTGACACGATTCTGCCGACCATCCTCATTGCCGACGCGCAGGTGTATGCCGCGCAGCGGCTTTCGCCCGCTTTCGTCCGCGTCGAGCTCGCCTCACCGCGCTTCGCGAATGTCGCGCGCGACGAAGGCTTCGATACCCGGATCAAGCTGATCTTCCCGGGCCCCGATGGCGCGTTGCCGGACATCCCTGAGGACCCTGAGCAGTGGTATGCCGGGTGGCTGGCCATGCCCGAGGACGCGCGAAGCCCGATGCGCACCTACACGATCCGCGAGATCGTCGGAGCCGGTGAAGGGACGCGCGTCGTCGTCGACTTCGTGGTTCACGAGGACGACCACTCCGGCCCGGCATGTCGGTGGGCGCTCGCCGCCCGACCAGGCGACCAGCTGCAGGTCATCGCGCCCTTCGCCCCTGGGATCGCGGCCGGAAATCCATACCGCGGCACCGAGTTTCAACGGGGCGCGGCCACCGACATCCTGCTCGTCGGGGACGAGACCGCCCTCCCGGCGATCGCCCGGATCCTCGCCGACCTACCCCCGCGGACGCGGGGGTCGGCATATGTCGAAATCCCGTCGCGGGAGGACATCCAGCCGCTCGCGGGGCCCGAGCACATCCGGGTGACCTGGCTGGCGCGCGAGGACGCGGCATACGGCGAGCGACTCATCGACGCCGTGAGACATCACCTTGGACTCCCGGCGCACCCGAGCGGCCCGCCGGCCCGCGAACCGGACCCAAGCGCTAGTGCGTTGGACGTGGAGATCTGGGAAACCCCAACCTATTCGGCATATGGCGAGGCACTGCCCGACCCCGCGGATGCAGTGCCGGCAAGCCAACGGTATGCCTGGGTGGCCGGCGAGTCGGCGATCGTCAAGGCCGTTCGGCGAGCGCTCGTCGGCGAACTCGGCTGGGACAGAAGCCAGGTGGCCTTCATGGGCTATTGGCGCCGCGGTGTGGCGATGCGTTCGTAGGCGCTGGCGTCGACGCCACGAGAGGTTTCGAAGACCGTGAGCGAGCGCTTACCCTGGGTGGATGCGTTTTCGTGCTCCTCTCGCGGCTCTCGCGGGCGCCTTGCTGCTGACCGCCTGCGGCGGCGATCCCGGTGCCCTGCCCCAGCGCGAAGGGAGCCACCATTCGGCCCCCGCAGCGGCATCGGCAAGCAGCAGCACGAGCACGGGGAGCGGCACGACGACGGCTGCGCCGGCCAAGCCCGTCGCCCTGCGCTCCGGCGAGCGTTTCCTCGAGCTGCGGATGCCCACGGCATACACCCCCACAGCGCCGAGCGGGAAGGGCACCGATGAGTACCGCTGCTTCCTGCTCGATCCCAAGCTTGCCCAGAACGCGGTGATCACGGGCACGAACTTCCTGCCGGCCAACGCCAAGCTGGTCCACCACGTCATCCTCTACAAGGTCGACCCGCAAGATGTCGCGCGGGCCCAAGCCAAGGACGCCGCGGAAGCCGGCGAGGGGTGGACCTGCTTCGGCGGCACCGGGCTGAGCAGCACCGCCGGCCAGAATCTCGACGAGGCACCGTGGCTTGGGGCCTGGGCTCCTGGTGGCAGCGAGCGCGTCACGGAGAAGGGCATCGGCACCGAACTGCCCAAGGGCAGCCAGATCATCATGCAGATCCACTACAACTTGCTCGGCGGTGAAGGCTCCGACCAAAGCGCCGCGCGCCTGCGGATCGCGCCGGACAACGGCAACTACAACTACCTGCGCACCATGCTGCTCCCCGCGCCGGTCGAACTCCCGTGTCGAGCGGGCATCGCGAACACGCTCTGCGACCGGGGTGCGGCGATGACCGACTTGCGCGAGCGCTTTGGCGACGAGGCGAAAACCGCTGACCTGCTTCATATTTTGTGTGGCGCCGAGCCGGTTGGGCCAACCCAGAAGTGCACCCGGCCGGTCAACGACAAGATCGTCGTGCGCGCGCTATCGGGTCACATGCACCTGCTCGGCCGCAAGATCTCCGTCGTCGCCAATGCCGGCACCCCGAAGGCCCAGACCTTGCTCGATATCACCAACTGGGACTTCGACAACCAGTCCGCGACCTTGCTGCCCAAGGCCGTTACGCTGAAGCCGACGGACACACTCACGGTCCAGTGCACGCACGACCAGTCGCTGCGCGACGTGTTGCCGGCGCTCGCCGACATCCCCGAGCGCTATGTTGTATGGGGCGAGGGCACCTCGGATGAGATGTGTCTCGGCATCGTGATGTTCACCGAGTCCTGACCCGGTTCCCGGTCGGGGGAAATGCAGGCTGACATGTCTCGTCCCGACAAGCACATCGCACCCCCCGAAGGCGCCGACGACGCCGGTGAGTTCGTCGTCGCGACCGGCAAGGTCGGCGGCACTGGGAACCCCGACGATTACAAGAAGGACGGGCGGCTCAAGAGCACCGTCTATGACGTCGAGATGGAGCGACTGCAGGAGCAATTGGTGCTCTTGCAGTACTGGATTCAGAAGCAGGGTCTGAAGGTCGTCGTCATCTTCGAAGGCCGCGGCTCCGCCGGCAAGGGCGGCGTTATCAAGCGCATCACCGAGCGCACCTCGCCGCGCACCGTGCGCGTGGCCGCCCTGCCCACACCGACCGAGCGGCAGAAGTCCCAGTGGTATTTCCAGCGCTATGTCGAACACCTCCCGGCCGCCGGCGAGATGGTGCTCTTCGACCGCAGTTGGTACAACCGCTCAAATGTCGAGTGGGTCATGGGCTTCTGCACCGAGGACGAGCACGCCGAGTTCCTGCGCAGCTGCCCCGAGTTCGAGAGGATGCTCGTCCGCTCCGGGATCATCGTTATCAAGTACTGGTTCTCGGTGTCGTATGACGAGCAGCGCCGCCGTTTCGAGGCCCGCAACGCCGAGCCGCTTAAGCGCTGGAAGCTCTCCGACATGGACCTCGCCGAGCACGAGTTCTATGTGAAGTACTCCATGGCCAAGGACAACACCTTCCAGTACACCGACATCAAGCAGGCGCCTTGGTATGTCGTGCCCTCCGACGACAAGAAGGCCGCCCGCCTGAACTGCATCAGCCACCTGCTGAGCCAGTTCGCGTATGAGGATGTCGCGCCCGAGGTCGTCACGCTGCCCGAGATGAAGCAGATGCCGTATGTGCGTCCGCCCATGGGCGAGCAAACATTCGTCGACGCCCGGTTCTGAGTTCTCTGGGCTCGTCTCCTCAGCGCTCGGCGGCCCGGCTTGCTTCGCTGCGCCGTCCCGTCTCGCTATATCGTCGACAAGCCGTGAGTCTTCTGGGCTCGTCTCCTCAGCGCTCGGCGGCCCGGCTTGCTTCGCTGCGCCGTCCCGTCTCGCTATATCGTCGACAAGCCGTGAGTCTTCTGGGCTCGTCTCCTCAGCGCTCGGCGGCTAGCGAGCAAGAAGCAGGGCGGCGGCGTCGTCGACGGTGTCGACGAGGGCGATGCGGGAGGCCATGAGACGGTCGCTGGCGAGGGCTGAAATGAGTTGCCAGACCGGGAGTTTCTCGCGCCAGTGCTGCTCGTCGACGAGGACCAGAGGCGGCGGGGTGGTGTCGGCGTAATAGGCGCGGGTGGCGAACTGGAAGACCTCTTGGACGGTGCCCGCCGCGCCGGGGAGGACCACAATGCCGGCCTGGGAATGGGCGAGGAGCCAGTCTTCGCGGATGGCATTGGAGAAATACTTCGCGATGCCTTGGGCGAAGACATTCGGCGGTTCGTGGCCGTAGAACCAGGTCGGGATGCCGAGGCTGCGCGGGTCGGTCGGCGTGGCATCGGGAGTGGCGAGGAGGTCGCGAGCGCGCAGGCCGCACGCGGCCCAGGCGCCGATATCGTCGGCGAAGGACGGGACGTCAGCGACGACGGCAAGCGCCCTGGTGAGGTCGTCCGCGCTTCGGGCGAGGGCACCGAGGTTGGCGGCCTCCATCGCGCCGGGCCCGCCGCCGGTGGTCACGAGGAAGCCACGCTCGCCGAGGTTGAAACCGAGGCGGGCGGCATCGGCATACGCCTCGGTGCCGCGGGCGACGGCGTGGCCGCCCATGACGCCGATGACCTGCCGGTTGCGCACGAACTCGGCAAGGGCGTCGGAGATGGAGTCGTCGTGAATCGCTTGCAGCAGAGCGGAAAAGACGTCGGGGTGACGCAGGCCGTTGCGGTACCAGCCGTAGGCGAGGGCGTCGGGGGTGGCGGGATAACCGGCGGCGAGGTCGGCATACAACTCATCCGCGGTGTAGAGCCGCGCTCGATAGGGACGGATAGGCGCCGCGTCGGGGTCGTTGGGGAAGATGATGGCGCCGTGGGCGCGCAGGTGCGCGTCAAGCGCGGGGGAGAGGGTGCCGCCGAGCACGACAAGTTCGTCGAGATCGGTGCGGCGGTCTAAGCCGTGGTAGTCGGTGAGGTCGAGGTCCTGCAGGCGCAAACGTGCGGGGGCAAGGCCGTCGGCGAGTGCAGCGTCGAGTTCCTCGATTGACTCGATTTCCACGCCGGGCGGCGGGTAATGACCGCGGGTCATGGCATCGCGGGCTGGCGCATGGTGGCCAGGCGCGGGGCGCGACCGGCGGGGGAGTCGAGCGACATCCCTCGGTTGTCCCCGAGGTCGTCACGGATGTATGCCGCGGTCTCGCCGACCGCGACCAGCGTCGCCTTGCGTTGTGCCGCAGTGAGTTTCGTGATGGGTGCCCAGACGACCTCCTCGGTCGCAGGGTCGTAGTCCCAGAGTCCGATGAGGCGTCCACGGTCGACGATGCCCTGGTTCGGCAGGTCGGTGAGGGAGCCGCCGGCGGAGCTGCCGCGGGCCGGGTCGAGGAGTGGGTGCGCGCGATCGCGCTCGACTGTGAGCGAGTCCAGGTCCCGGCGCAGGAGCACGAGCGAGTCCAGCCAGCCGATCAGGGAGAGCTGCGGCTCTGCTGGGGCCGTGAAGTCGGCGAACTCGGCCAGGGTGGCCGGAGTGGCGAGAAGCGTTGTGTCCGTGAGGGGTTCGAGGCCGAGGTCCGCGACCGCCTTGGTGGCATTGGTCTTGGTGAATCCAGAGAACCACTGGAAATGGGCCAGGGAGGCGAGCCCGATCCATCCCCAGTACTTCCGCGCCAACTCGGCGCGTGCCTCCTGCGGTGTGCCGGAAAAGGTTGGAGCAGAACGCCATACGGTGTATCGGAAGCGCTGCTGATCGAGCCGCCCGTCGATGGGAACCCGCCGGATGCGCGACTGCGCCTGCAGGACGCCGAGAGCGAGCGGCAGGGTCGTCGTCACGCCCTTCTTCTTGCCCTCGTCGCCAAGGCTGCGAACTTTGTCTCCCAACGACTTTCGCAGTCCGGCCGGGTCCGCATCACCATCGCTTAGTACGCCGACGACCTCGTCGGCGAGGGCGTCGATCTCGGCTCGGGTGACGCCCAGCTTCTCCGCGACCCGGAGTTCGCTGGTGCTGCTCGCCCCGCCGCCGACGACCGGGGCCAGCGCGAAGTCGGTGGCGGGCAGCACATAGGTGCAATCGCGCGCCGACGGAAGTTCGTGAATGCGCAGCGCCGCGACATCCGCATCCGCCTGTTCACGGCGGATGCCCGCCCGGCTGAAGAGGGTGAGGTATGGCGTGGTCCCGCCGACCGAGCGCGCCCACCCGACCCGGTCCAAGACGTCCGCGCTGGTGGCGCCGGCGAGGGAGCCGTCCAAGCCCTGACGATGGCTCCAGTACGCCCGCAGCGCAGCAACATCCGGCATGCCAGGCATCGTAGTGAGGAGCGCCTTCGCCGATCGCGTCGGCCAGCTCGCCATTACTCGCAGGTAGGTCCGAGCTTTGGCGCCACATGCGGTGCCAAACCTCAGACCTGCTGGGCGCCACTCGACCTTCCGGAATAGTCATCGCTCGAATCGTCGTTGCCCCTGATGTGGACAACGAATCGATGACCATCGAGGCGATGGATTTCCACCGCTATCTCGTGAGCATGCGCCAAGACGGTGACCCGATTGAGGTCGTCGTCGAGCTGACGCCCGAGGCGGTCGCGGACGCCGGTTTGGAGGGCGACGACGACTTGGCGTTGGTCCGGGCCACCATCATCTTCCTCACCTCCCGCCAGCGTGCCGACGAACTCCCGGCCAACCTGGCCTTCGAAGGTGTCGTCGCGGCCGATCCCGATTTCGCCGACGCCGTGCGCGCCGACCTGGCCAGGTAGCCGCCGCCGACAGGACGCGACCGACGCACGGGGCGGATCAGTAGAGCAGGTCAGATCAGTCGAGAAGCGAGCCGGGCGTCAAGGTCACGGGGAACGGCAGGGTGGCGGTCCATTCGTCCCCGGCCGCCACATCGGCCACCAACTGATAGGCGCCAGCTACGAGGTCCCACGCGATGAGCCGCAGCGCAATCGGGTCGATGACCCAGTAGCTCGCGCAGCCGGCCTCCTCGAAGCGTGCCTTCTTGGTGTTGAGATCGATCAGCCGGGTGCTGGGAGACAACACCTCAACCGCCAGCAATGGTCGGAGAGGACGGTCCTTGTCGAAGAACCCCGCGCGCTCGACGACGAGAATGTCCGGCTGCAGCACCGTGTCCCGCGTATAGGCCACATCCAAGGGAGCGAAGGCAACGCACAGGTGGCCTGGACACGCGGCAGTGAGATCGATGTAGAACTTGCCTGCGCACAGTTGGTGCTCACGACTCGGTGACGGGGTCACGATCAGCGCCCCGTCGATGAGTTCGTAGCGGTGCCCGTCATCGGGCATCGCCGCGAGATCTTCGGCGGTCAGCGACCGCCCCCAGGGCAGCGTCGTCACGCTCATCAGTGTCCCTCACTTCACTCGGAATCCCCACACAACCATGCTGCCGCGTCCGGCAATAGCTGGCTCTCGCTCCGCCGACACCTGTGGATAACTCTCGCCCCCATGCGCCCTGGGGAAGCCGGCACAAGCGTGCACGAAACGCTCACGCCCGAGGCTCTTGCGCAGCGGCTCGTCACACCGCCGGTTCTGTGGGAGCCGACCGACGATGACAGGCAGCTGCCATCTGGGGGGCGGGATCCTCGACGACTCAGTGCCCGGTCAGCGCCTCCAGCGCCGCAGCCAGCCGCGCCGGGCGGCCGGTCAGGGCTTCCTCGCGATCCGCGAGGGCGGCCAGGCGAAGTCCCGCATTCACCCCGAGCCAGCGGAAAGGCTCCGGCTCCCACTCGGGTGAGCGATGATCCACCCACGGCAACCGCGTCAGGGCTGTATGCCGTCCGCTCACCAGATCGGCCAGCGTGCGCCCGGCCAGATTGGTCGCCGCGACGCCGTCACCGACATACCCACCGGCCCACCCGACGCGCGTGGCCGGGTCATAGCCCACCGACGGATGCCAATCCCGCGGTATGCCGAGTGGCCCGCCCCATGCGTGCGTGAACTGAGTATCACCGAGCTGAGGAAGCATCTCCCGCAAGGCTTTTCGCAGCGACGCAAATACTCGCTCGTCACCATCGAACTCCGGGCGCACGCCCGATCCGAAGTGGTAGGGCGCCCCCCGACCGCCGAAAACCAGCCGGTCATCCTCCGTGCGCTGGCCGTAGACGATGACATTTCGGTAGTCGCTGAAGACCTCCCGCCGGGCCAGCCCGATGGCCTCCCACGTCGAGGCGGGCAGTGACTCGGTTGCGACGATCAGCGAATAGACCGGCGCCAATCGCCGCCGCAGCCCGGACAATCGCGCGGTGTAGGCCTCGGTTGCGCGCACGATGTGCCCGGCGCGCACCGTCCGCCCGTCAAGCAAACGCACCTGCCCCGGCGAGGCGCCCGCGACGCTCACGCCTTCGACAATGCGACCACCCAACCGTCGCACGGCCGCCGCCAGCCCGTCGACCAGTGCCGTCGGCTGCAGCCGCGCACAATGCGGATTCCACGTCGCGCCAAGGGTATTCGTGGCTGCCAAGCGCTCTCGTGCGGCGTCCGATGGCAGCCACATCGTCCCGTCGCCCCACTGCTCGCCGGCCGCCACTTCTCCTTTGGCGCGCACCACCTGCGCCGGATTGCGCGCCAAGAACAGCGCGCCCCCCTTCACAAAACTCACCCCCAGGAACCCCTCGGCTGAGACGGCCGCTCCCACCTCGTCGACCGTATGCCGCAGCGCCGCCAGCAGATCGCGCGTTGCTTCGACCCCGTGGAGCCCCGCTAGTCGCGCAGCGCCGACGGGGAAGAGCGCGGACACCCATCCGCCATTGCGACCGCTGGCACCGAAACCCACGTGCTCGGCTTCCAGCACGAGCACATCTGTGCCCGGCCGGTCCCGCAGCAGATAGTAGGCGGTCCAGAGGCCGGTGAAGCCCGCTCCCACAATCACGACCTGAGCTTCATCAGGAAAGTTGAAATCCGTTGGCGGACAGTATGATCCACGCTCCTCCCACCAGAGCGGATGGCTAGCCGACATCATGTGCGGTCATATGAACTGCGCTGCATCGGTCAGGACTGAGCGCAATCTGCTGGTGATCTCCTCGAACTCGGCCGGTCCGATCGTCAGCGGTGGCGCCAACTGAATCACCGGATCCCCGCGGTCGTCAGCGCGGCAATAAAGCCCGGCATCGAAGAGTGCCTTCGACAGATAGCCCCGCAGTAGCCGCTCGGACTCCGCAGCATCGAAAGTCTCCCGCGTCTGCTTGTCCTTGACCAGTTCGATCCCATAGAAGTAGCCCGCGCCGCGGACATCGCCGACGATCGGCAGATCGAGCAGCGACTCCAGCGTGGAGCGGAAGACCCCGGCCTGGGCGTGCACGTGATCGGTCAGCCCCTCACGATCGAAGATATCCAGATTGGCCATCGCCGCGGCGCACGAGACGGGATGGCCGCCCCAGGTGTAGCCGTGGGGGAAGAAGGTCATGCCAGATCGGTAGGGCTCGAAAAGCCGGTCGGACACGACCATTCCGCCGAGCGGGGCGTACCCGGACGTCACGCCCTTGGCGAAGGTGATGATGTCGGGTTGGTAGCCGAAGTCCTTGCACGCGAAGATCGAGCCGATGCGCCCGAACGCGCAAATGACCTCATCGGAGACCAGCAGGACGTCATACGCATCGCAGATCTCCCGGACCCGCTCGAAATAGCCCGCGGGGGGCGGGAAGCAGCCGCCGGAGTTCTGGACCGGCTCGAGGAAAACCGCGGCCACGGTGTCCGGGCCCTCCATGAGGATCGCCTCCTCAATGCGATCCGCAGCCCATCGCCCGAAGGCCTTCTCGTCATCGCGCAGATGCTCCGGGCCGCGATAAATATTGGTGTTCGGCACCTTGAAAGCTCCGGGCACCAACGGCTCGAACGGAATCCGCGCCGGCGTGATGCCGGTCAAGGACAGGGCACCGTGCGGGGTGCCGTGATAGGCGATCGTCCGCGAAATCACCTTGTGCTTAGTCGGGCGACCGGTGAGCTTGAAGTATTGCTTCGCGAGTTTCCACGCGCTCTCGACCGCCTCCCCGCCGCCGGTCGTGAAGAAGACCCGGCTCAGGTCGCCGGGGGCGTATGCCGCGAGCCGCTCCGCCAACTCGATGGCGCGGGGATGGGCATAAGACCAGAGCGGGAAGAAGGCCAATTCGCGCGCCTGAGCAGCCATCGCCTCGGCGATCTCCGCGCGTCCGTGCCCGACATTGGTGACGAAGAGCCCGGCCAAGGCATCGATATATTCGCGTCCCTGGTCGTCCCAGATCCGGTGACCGTCGCCGCGGACGATGATCGGAACGCCCTGTCCCGCAAGCCCATCCGGGCCGTCCTCGAAGGTTGAGTGTCGGGTGAAGTGCATCCACAGGTGGTCTCGTGCTGCGTCGGTGTATGCGGTTCCGGCGGGTGTCGTGCTCATCGCGTACCCCAGTTGTAGTGCTGTTTATTGAGTTTGAGATAGACGAAGGTTTCGGTCGAGATGACTCCCGGCAGGGCGCGAATCGCCGAACCGACCAGGTGCAGAAGCTCCTCGTCGTCTTCGCAGACCACCTCGCACAACAGGTCGAAACTGCCGGCGGTGGTCACGACATACGCCACCTGATCCAGCGCCGACGCGGCCTCGGCAGCTGGGCCGAGCTCGCCTGCGACGCGGACGCCGATCATGGCCTGGCGGGTGAAGCCGACCTGCAGGGGATCGGTCACCGCGACGATCTGCATCACCCCCGCGTCGAGCAGGCGCTGCACCCGAGCCCGCACGGCGGCCTCGGAGAGGCCGACCTGCTTGGCGATCGCGGCATATGACGCGCGCCCGTCACGTTGCAGGATTTCCACGATCTGCTTCGACAACTCGTCAAGACGCCCAGGTGCCCCGGTGCTGCGTCGCTGCTGCATACCGCCACCGTACGACGGAATCCCTCGAATTTCGGGCTGACAGCTAAGGATTCCGTGGGACTGACGGACAGATTCTTTCGAGTGCGCATCATTTTCGTCTTTTCCTGCGGGGGGCCCCTGTTGCGTGCAGGTCCCCCGAACTAGAGTGCCGCTCAACGTCGACGCCGACGCCCGATCCCACCCCGTGGAGTGACCTGACGTGACTAACACCCGCCTGTTGAAGAACTTCATCGACAACGCCGCCGTGGATGCCCGATCCGATGCCCGCGCGGATGTCATCAACCCGAGCACGGGAGCGGTGGTCGCCAGTGCCCCGATCTCCGGGGTCGAGGACGTCGACGCGGCATACGCCGCCGCGGCCAAGGCCTTCGAGGAGTGGGGACAGACGACCCCGAGCGAGCGTCAGCAGGCGCTGCTAAAGATCGCCGACGCGATTGAGAAGCGCAGCGATGAATTCGTGAAGCTGGAGTCGGAGAACACGGGCAAGCCACATGCGCTGACCGCCAGCGAAGAGATCCCCCCGATGCTCGACCAGTTGCGCTTCTTCGCGGGCGCGGCCCGCATACTCGAAGGCAAGGCGGCCGGTGAGTACATGAAGGGGATGACGAGCTTCGTGCGGCGCGAGCCGATCGGCGTCGTCGGCCAGGTGACCCCGTGGAACTACCCCATGATGATGGCGGTCTGGAAGATCGCGCCGGCGCTCGCCGCGGGCAATACCGTGGTCCTCAAGCCGAGTGACACCACGCCAGAAACCACGCTGCTGTTGGCGCAGATCGCCTCGGAGTTCCTGCCGTCCGGCACCTTCAATGTCGTCATGGGCGACCGCGAGACCGGCCGCGCCCTCGTCGAGCACCAAACCCCCGCGCTGGTGGCGATCACCGGATCGGTGCGGGCCGGCATACAAGTTGCCGAGAGCGCCAGCGCGCAGGTCAAGCGCGTGCACCTCGAGCTCGGGGGCAAAGCCCCCGTCGTCGTCTTCGACGATGCGGACATCGAAGCGGCTGTCGAGGGCATCGCCGTCGCCGGCTATTTCAATGCTGGGCAGGACTGCACTGCCGCCACTCGCGTGCTCGTCGCACCCGGCATCCACGATGATTTCGTTGCGGCACTATCGGATTACGCCAAGAGCAGTGCCAAGGTCGGTATGCCGGATGACGAGGAGGCGCTCTTCGGCCCCGTCAACAACGCCCGCCAGCTGGCGCATGTCAGTGGCTTCATTGACCGGCTCCCGGGACATGCCACCGTGTCCGCCGGCGGCAACCGGGTCTCCGGTCTGGGCGACGGGTACTTCCTCGAGCCGACCGTCTTGTCGGGGCTACGCCAGGACGACGAGGCCATCCAGAATGAGATCTTCGGCCCCGTCATCACCGTGCAGAAGTTCACCGACGAAGCCGAGGCCATCGCCTTCGCCAATGGCGTGGACTATGGCCTCGCCTCCTCGGTCTGGACCAAGGACTTCGGCCGCGCGATGCGGATGAGCAAGGCCTTGGACTTCGGGTGTGTGTGGATCAACACCCACATCCCCCTGGTGGCCGAGATGCCGCACGGTGGATTCAAGCGATCCGGCTACGGCAAGGACCTGTCCATGTACGGCTTGGAGGACTACACCCGCATCAAGCACGTCATGGCCAATCTCGAGAGCTAGGACAAAGAAACACCGTGAAAGGTCGCATTCCCCCGGCGGATCCCGGCGTCCGGGCCCTGATCCGCAGCGCCCGCGCATCGCAGCTCAGCCGGCGCAATCTCTTGTCGATCGGCGCCGGGGGCGCTTCGGCCGCGGCCTTGTCGGCCTGCGCCCCGCCGAAGCCGCCGGCCGGCGGCGTCGCGGCGTTGAAGCTCCCCACAGATGTCTCGGCCGAAGAGAAGATCGTGCGCTGGGCCAACTGGACGGCCTATCTCGACTACGACGACACCACCCAGAAGTACCCAAGCCTGGAGGCCTTCATCAAGAAGACCGGCATCCAGGCGACCTACTCCGAAGACATTGATGACAACGACTCGTATGTCAGTAAGGTCCGGCCTCAGCTCGAGGCGGGCCAAGACATCGAGAAAGACATCATCACGCTGACCGACTGGATGGCCAACCGGCTCATCCGCGATCGGCTCATCCAGCCCTTGGAACTGATTCAAATGCCCAATGCGGGCAACCTGCTGCCAGCCTTGCGGGAAGTTTCCTTCGATCCGGGACGTAACTACAGCCTCACGTGGCAGTCAGGCTTTGCCGGGATTGGCTATGACAAGGCCAAGGTGGGCCGGGAACTGAAGTCGCTGGATGACCTATTCTCGCCCGACCTCAAGGGCAAGATCACCGTCCTGTCCGAAATGCGCGACACCCTCGGGTTGATCATGGCGTGGCAGGGGGTCGACATTTCGGGCAACTGGGGCAAGCCGGAGTTCGACAAGGCTATCGCGAAGGTCGATGAACTCCTGACGAACGGGTTCATTCGCCGCGTCAAGGGCAATGCCTACATGAACGACCTCAAGAGCGGCAACGCCATCGCCGGCATCGTCTGGAGCGGCGACTTGTTCATCCTGCGGGCGGAGACCGAAAACGACAACTGGGAGTTCACGATCCCGGAGTCTGGCGGGACCCTGTGGTCGGACAACATGATGGTACCGATCACCTCGACGCACCGGCGCAATGCGGAGGCGTTGATGAACTACTACTACGACCCGGCGGTCGCCGCCGAAGTCGCGGCCTATGTGAACTATGTCTGTCCCGTTGTTGGCGCCCAGCAGGAGATGGAGAAGCTCGACCCCGACCTAGCAGAGAGTCCGCTGATCTTCCCCACCGAGGACTACCTCACCAAGAGCAATATCAAGGGCTTCCGCGCGCTGACAGCAGCCGAAGACCAGGAATACAGCGCCGAGTGGGCAAAGGTGGTGGGCAACTGATGGCCGGCTTTCGTGAGGCCCAGGGTGACTTGCGGATCGAATCGGTCACCAAGGCATTTGCCGATTTCAAAGCGGTCGACGATCTCACGCTGACGGTGCCACGCGGCTCCTTCTTCGCCTTGCTCGGCCCGTCCGGCTGCGGCAAGACGACGACGCTGCGGATGGTCGCGGGGCTCGAACAGCCCACCAGCGGAAGGATTTTCATCGGCAATACCGATCTGACCGGGTCCCGGCCGTATGAGCGTCCCGTCAACACCGTCTTCCAGTCCTACGCCCTCTTCCCGCACCTGACGATCCGCGACAATGTCGCCTTTGGTCCCAAGCGGCGGGGCGCCAAGGACGCGGCGCGGCTGGCCGACGAGGCGCTGGAATTGGTGCAATTGCCGCACCTGGCGGGCCGCAAGCCGACCCAACTCTCCGGCGGTCAGCAGCAGCGGGTCGCCGTGGCCCGCGCCCTGGTCAACCGCCCCGAGGTGCTGCTGCTCGACGAACCGCTGGGCGCCCTCGACCTGAAGCTGCGTCGCCAGATGCAGGTCGAACTCAAGCGCATCCAGACCGAGGTCGGCCTGACCTTCATCCATGTGACGCACGACCAGGAGGAGGCCATGACGATGGCCGACACCGTGGCCGTGATGAACCACGGCCGGATCGAGCAAATGGGGGCACCAGCCCGGCTCTATGACCTGCCGGCCACCGCCTTCGTGGCGAACTTCGTCGGCCAGTCCAACCTCGGGGTTGGCACCATCTCCGGCACCGATGGCGACTTCCTCGTCGCCGAAGTGGGCGGCTCAAAGGTGAAGATTCCCAAGGCCCGCAGCCAGGTGCACCAGGGGCACGTGATGTTCGGTGTGCGGCCCGAGAAGGTCCGCATACACCGGGATCGCCCGACGGGGGGCGGCAGCGATATGCAGGCGACCGTCCGGGATGTTTCTTTCACCGGCGTGGCAACGCAATATCTCGTCACGGTCGCGAGCGGCGCCACGTGGAGCGTCTATGAGCAGAACCTCGACGTCGAGCCGATCGACCTGCACCCGGGGGACCAGGTGTGGATGTCGTGGGATCCCGGCCACGCTTTCGGCGTTCCGGCCGATGGTGCCGAAGTTCTCGATGGTCCGGTGCTCGCTGATGTGAGCATCGGTGAGGTACCAGTTCAGGACGCGCCGTGAGCGCAGTCGCCCACGGGGCTGGGGCACCCGCCGCGTCCGCTGGCCCGGACACGGCGACGCGGGGGAAGTTCCTCCCGTACCTCCTGCTGCTGCCCGGCGCACTGTGGCTGCTGATCTTTTTCGTCATCCCCCTGGGACAGTTGTTCACCGTCTCGTTGCAGTCGCAATTCCCTGGCTATCCGGGGTATTACTACCGCGACGTCAACTTCCGCAACTATCTCGATGCTCTCACCGAGTTCGCCCCGCACTTCGGCCGCTCGTTGCTCTTCGCCGGCTTGGCGACCTTCTTCGCCTTCGCGCTGTCCTATCCCTTGGCCTATGCCATGGCGTTCAAGGCTGGACGGTGGCGCAGCCTCATGATGATCTGCATCATTGCGCCCTTCTTCACCAGCTTCATCCTGCGCACGATCGCCTGGCGGCAAATCCTCGCCGACGAAGGTCCCGTGGCGAAGGTTCTCAACACGCTGCACCTGCTCCCAGGCGGGCATATCACCGAGACCTGGATGGCGGTCGTCGCCGGCCTGACCTACAACTTCTTGCCGTTCATGGTCTTGCCGATATATGCCTCGCTCGAGCGGGTGGATCCGCGCGTCGTGGAAGCCGGAGGTGATCTATATGCCAATGGGTTCACAACATTCCGGACCGTCACCTTGCCGATGAGTATGCCGGGCGTCCTCGCCGGCACGCTGCTCACCTTCATCCCCGCGGCCGGTGACTATGTCAATGCCGAACTCCTCGGCTCGGACCGCAGCACCAAGATGGTCGGCAATGTCATCGAGAGCCAGTTCTTCAAAGTGCCCGGCGGTTATCCGACGGCAGCCGCCTTGTCCTTCACCTTGATGGCGCTGATCCTCGCCCTGGTCTTTGTCTATGTCCGCCGCTTCGGAACGGATGAGCTGGTATGAGCGCCGTGACCCAGCCCGAGGGGGCGGCATACAAGCCCTCCACCGGCAAACGCATCCAGGCCTGGCTGGCGGACCGGTTCGCCATGATCGCGGCGATCCTTGTCCTGCTCTATCTCTTCGTGCCGGTGGCCTACACCTTCGCCTTCTCGTTCAACAACTACAAGAAGTCGAATATCACGTGGAACCCCGAGGGCAGCCCGACGCTGAAGCACTGGAAGAACCCCTGTGGTGCGCCCGGTGTCTGTGAGTCCCTGGTCAAGTCCCTCGAGATCGGAGCGCTCGCGACCTTTGTTGCGACCGTCCTCGGCACCCTGGTGGCCTTCGCCTTGGTCCGCTACAAATTCATCGGTCGAGGCGCGGCTAATGTCCTCACCTTCGTCCCGATGGCCACCCCCGAGATCGTCCTGGGCGCCAGCCTGCTGACGATCTTCGTGCAAGGCTTCACCAACGTCGGCTTGGACCTTGGGTTTTGGACCATCGTCATTGCGCACATCGTCTTCTGCCTCAGCTTTGTCGTCGTCACGGTCAAGGCGCGGGTTCAGTCGATGGATCCGCGGCTCGAGGAGGCCGCGCAGGATCTGTATGCCAGCCCGGTGGCGACCTTCTGGAAGGTCACCTTCCCGCTGGTGCTGCCCGGCATCATCGGCGCGGCGATGCTCTCGTTCTCGCTCTCCTTCGACGACTTCATCATCACCAACTTCGTCTCCGGGTCCGAGACGACCTTCCCGAAGTTCGTCTACGTCTCCTACCTGCGCGGCATCCCGGCACAGGCCAATGTGGTCGGCTTCTCGATGTTCGTCATCGCCGTGACTCTGGTTATCCTCGCCCAGGTCATCGGGAACGCCCGAAAACCCAAGTAGAGCGGCGGGGGCCGGCCCCCGCACGCCATACCGACTCACGAGAAAGGGCGAACCGGAGCCCGGCATAAAGGAAGTGAATCCCATGCGGATTCTCATGATCGGCGCCGGCGGCGTCGGCGACGCAGCAGCCAAGATCGCGGTGGAACGAGACTTCTTCGACGTCTTCGTTGTCGCGGACTACGACATCGAGCGCGCGCGGCGCACCGTGGACGTGGTCAAGGAGCGCCGGCCGGGGGAGAACCGCTTCCACGCCGTCGCAATTGATGCCTCAGACGCCGACAATGTGGCCGCGATGATCCGGCTGACCGGCGCGACGCATGTGCTCAATGCGGTCGACCCCCGCTTCGTCATGACGATCTTCGCGGGCTGTCTGGCGGCCGGTGCGAACTATCTCGACATGGCGATGTCGCTCTCGCAGCGCCACCCCTCCAAGCCTTTCGAACTGCCACACATCAAGCTCGGTGACGAGCAGTTCGCGCAGGCTGGCGATTGGGAGCGCAGCGAACGGCTCGCCCTCGTCGGCATCGGGGTGGAGCCTGGACTCTCCGACGTCTTCGCCCGCTATGCCCAAGACAAGCTCTTCGGTGAGATCGACGAACTCGGCACCCGCGATGGCGCCAATCTCGCCTACTACGGCCCGGACGGATCCGAGGCTTTTGCCCCCGGCTTTTCTATGTGGACGATCATCGAAGAGTGCCTGAACCCGCCCGTGGTGTGGGAGAAGGAGCGGTCGGAGAAGGGCGGTTCGCTGGAAGCGGGCTTCTTCACGCTGCCGCCCTTCAGCGAGCCGGAAATCTTCGACTTCCCCGAGGGCATCGGCCCGGTCGAGTGCGTCCAGGTCGAGCACGAGGAAGTCCTGCTCATGCCGCGCTGGCTGGACGCCAAGCGGGTCACCTTCAAGTACGGCCTCGGCGCCGAGATGATCTCCATCCTCAAGGCGCTGAAGTCCCTGGGGCTCGACTCGACCGAGCCGATCACGATCAAGGGCGTCCAGGTGGCACCGCGCGATATCGTTGCCGCGGTCTTGCCCGACCCCGCGACGATCGGGCCGCAGCTGACCGGCAAGACCTGCGCCGGCGTGCACGTCACCGGCACCGGCAAAGACGGCAAGCCCCGTTCGACCTACCTGTACCACGTGGCCGACAACGAGGTCACGATGCGCGACTATGGCGCTCAGTGCATCGTCTGGCAGACGGCGATCAACCCCATCGTGGCGTTGGAGTTGCTCGCCACAGGTGCCTGGTCGGGGGTGGGGGTCTTGGGCCCGGAGGCCTTCCCGGCCGAGCCCTTCCTCGACCTGCTCGCCGCACCGAAGCCGGGCGGCTACGGCTCCGCGTGGGGTATTCAGGAGGTCGAGGCGGCACCCGCGCCCGTCGGGTGACGCTCTAAGGTGACCGCATGACTCGCTATGGCGCGCAGTTCGGTCCGGACATCACCTTCCTCGGCGTCGACCGGTGCGATCTCGACGAGCCGCAGTCGTATGCCGATGCCGATGTCGTCATCCTCGGTGCCCCCTTTGACGGGGGCACCTCGCACCGGCCCGGCACGCGCTTTGGGCCGCAGGCGATCCGGATGACGGACTACCTGCCGCACGACGGGTCACGCCCCTCGCTCGCGCTGCGCGTCGACGGCCTGCAGGATCTGCGGGTCGTCGACGCGGGCGATGTCGAAATGTATTCCGGCGACATCGAACGCTCGCTGCCGGCATTGGAAGCGGCCGTGACGAAAGTCGTTGCGGCAGGGGCGATTCCGATCGTGCTCGGCGGCGACCACTCGATCGCCTTCCCAGACGCCAAGGGCTGCGCCAATGTCCTCGGCCAAGGCCGGGTGTCGATGATCCACTTCGACGCGCACGCCGACACCGGCAATATCGAGTTCGGCTCACTGTGGGGACACGGCCAGCCGATGCGCCGCCTCATCGAGTCCGGGGCCCTACGCGGCGACCGCTTCCTCCAGATCGGCCTGCGCGGCTACTGGCCGCCACCGGAGACGCTGGACTGGATGGCGGAGCAGAGCATGCGGTCATACGAGATGACCGAGATCGTCCACCGCGGGCTGACGGAGTGCTTGACCGAGGCCTTCGCCATCGCCACCGACGAATGCGAAGGCGTCTTCCTCTCGGTCGACATCGACGTCTGCGATCCCGGCCACGCGCCGGGCACCGGCACGCCGGAGCCCGGCGGGCTGTCTGCGCGCCAGCTGCTCGACGCGGTGCGGCGGATTTGCCTGGAGTTGCCCGTATGCGGTGTGGACGTCGTCGAAGTCAGCCCGCCCTATGACCATGCCGATATCACCGCAGCCCTCGCGAACCGGGTTGTCCTCGAAGCGCTTTCGGCGATCGCCCGGCGCCGCCAGGACGCCCGCGACGGCACCCGATGGGACCCCGCGCTGCCCCTGCTCTCCGGTCGCGCCGCCGCCATCCCGCAGGGCCACCTCGGCCATTCCCACGACCACTGACCCGCACGTGGGCCCCCCCGGGGTGATGTAACTACTGCTGGACGTGCGTGCTGCCCGGCTACCATCGGGGGTATGCCCGCACTGTCGCAAAAGGCGCTCCTGGAATCTGTCCCGACGCAGTTGTTCATCGGCGGTGAATGGCGGGCCGCCGAGGCAGGCGCGACGCTCGATGTCTTTGACCCCGCGACCGGGCGCGTTCTGACGTCCGTCGCCGACGGGTCACCCGCAGACGGTATGGCGGCCCTCGACGCAGCCGTTGCCGCACAAGCAGACTGGGCCAAGGTCGCCCCGCGTGACCGCAGCGAGTTGCTGCGTGCCGCCTTCGAAAAACTCGTCGAGCGCACCGAGGAGTTCGCGCTCTTGATGACCCTCGAAATGGGCAAGCCGCTCGCCGAGGCCCGCGGCGAGGTCGCCTATGGCGCGGAGTTCTTCCGCTGGTTCGCCGAGGAAGCCGTCCGCATTCACGGGCGGTATGCCGTGGCCCCCAATGGTGCGACCCGCCTCATCACGACCAAGCAGCCGGTCGGCCCGACACTGATGATCACCCCCTGGAACTTTCCGCTGGCCATGGGCACCCGCAAAATCGGGCCGGCCATCGCTGCGGGCTGCACGATGGTCGTCAAGCCGGCGCACGAGACGCCGCTGTCGATGCTTGCCCTGGCGCAGTTGCTGGAAGAGGTCGGGCTGCCCAAGGGCGTCCTCAATGTCGTGACCACGAGCCACTCCGGCGCCGTCATGGAGCCGCTCATTCGCGACAACCGCGCCCGCAAGCTCACCTTCACCGGCTCCACCGGCGTCGGAAAGAAGCTGGTAGAGCAGTCCTCTGAGCAACTGCTGCGCCTGTCGATGGAGCTCGGCGGTAATGCACCCTTCCTCGTCTTCGAGGACGCCGACATCGATGCCGCCGTCGCTGGGGCGATGCTCGCCAAGATGCGCAATATCGGCGAGGCCTGCACCTCGGCGAACCGCTTCTTCGTGCACGAGTCGGTCGCCGCGGAATTCTCCGAGAAGTTCGCTGCTCGGATGGGCGCGCTGACCGTCGGCAAGGGCACGGTCAAGGGCGTCGACGTCGGACCGCTCATCACCGAGAAGGCCCGCGCCGGCGTCGACGAGCTTGTCCAGGACGCCGTCGCGAAGGGCGCCCGTGCCCTCACCGGCGGCGCGCCGGTGCCGGGCAAGGGCTTCTTCTACGCCCCGACCGTCCTGGCCGATGTCCCCGCGACGGCGCGCGTGCTCGGCGAGGAGATCTTCGGGCCCGTCGCCCCCATCACGACCTTCCGCGACGAGTCCGATGCCATCTCCCGTGCCAATGCCACCGAGTACGGCCTTGTTGGTTACCTCTTCACCAAGGACCTCGCGCGCGCCATCCGCGTCGCCGAGGCGTTGGAGTTCGGCATGGTCGGCATCAATCAAGGCATCGTCTCCAACCCGGCCGCGCCCTTCGGCGGCGTCAAGCACTCCGGTTATGGCCGCGAGGGCGGCTTCGAGGGGATCGAGGAATACCTCGAAACCAAGTACATCGGAATCGCGTTGTGAGAGAGGCGGATTCCTAACCCACTGAGGCGTATGCCGCAATAGCTCGCCCGAGGATGTCGTAGCCCTCGGGTGTGTTGTACAGGTGCGCCGAGACCCGGACGAAGTGCTGCCCGGCATACTCCGTAATCGCCAGCTCGACCGGGGATCTCGCCTTGCAACATGGTGAACTCGATGAACTTCGCCATGGCCGGCGCCTGGCCGTCGGTCAGATAGATCCGGTGCAGCTCGTGCGTCGTCGCGAGGATCCGCTCCTTGTCCGGCAGGTAGGCCGCGAGCGGCGGCTCGTGCGCGACCAGGGTCGCGACCCGACCGGGGTAGTGCTGTATCAGGGCGAGCGCGTTGACCGCGCCCCCACTCGTGGCAAAGACATCGACGAAACCAGCGCCGAGCGCATCGATGATGGCTGCGATATCGCCGGCATGTTCCTGGGGTGTGCTCTGGTCCGCGCCATCGGTGCGGAGGCTGCGTCCGGTGCCGCGAGGGTCGTAGGTCACGACCAGTCGATCGGTGAATCCTGCTGCGAGAGCGGTGAATCCGCCGGCGTCCATAGGCGATCCACAGAGCAGGAGCGGGTTATCCCGCCCCAACGCGCCGCGCACGTCGTAGGTGATCCTGGCGCCGGGCCGGTCCACGGTGCGCGTCTCGACGTCCGTCATACAGAGGTCTCCGACCTGGGCCCGTATGCCGCGGCAATCCCCTGCGAGTCCGTGCCGCGCGAGTAGGTGGGGTACTGCGGCCAGCCGTCGGGGACGTCCTGCCACTCTTCTTGGCGGCCATAGGGGAGCAGGTCGACGAGGGCGAAGTAGTGGCTGAGTTGTTCGGTGCCGCGGCCATCGGTGTGCCAGGTGCGATAGACCGTATCGCCTTCGCGCAGAAAGACATTCACGGCGAAGCCAACGTCGGGCGGCGCGCCCATGTCGGCGCCGAACGGGCTATTGGCGGTGGAGTACCACGCCATCTGGTTGCCGACCTTGTGTTTGTAGGCCAAGGCCTCGTCGATCGGGCCTTGGGTGACGATGACGAATCGCGCATCGTCATCTGCGAGAAAGTCGCTGCCGCGGAAGTGACTCGTGAAGCCGGTGCAGCCGGGGCACTGCCACTCCTTGCCGGGGAACCACATGTGGCTGTAGACGATCAACTGGCTCTTGCCCTCGAAGATGTCGGCCAAGCGCACCGGCCCGTCGGGCCCGTCGAGCGTGTAGTCGGGCAGTTCCACCATCGGCAGCCGACGCCGCTGGGCGGCGATGGCATCCAGCTCCCGCGTGGCGGCCTTCTCGCGGACCGCAAGGCATCGAGCTGGGCCTGCCATTCGTCGGCGGGAACGATCGGCGGGAGGGCATTGGACATGGTCGTCTCCTTGGTCGTCGGCTCCCAGCGAACCTACTCGCGCCAGACTATTTCCTCGACGGCTCCCACAGGCTGATGCGGTCTAGGCCACCAGGCGCACGTGTGGGGAGAGCCGAGTGGCGTTCTGCGCCAACCACTCTCGTGTGCGATCAGCAACGCCCCAGGGGTCGATGGTGTTGATGTAGACACCCGAGCCGCCCTCAAAGCCGGCGGGATTGGAGATTCGCCACTTCAGCACCACGCGGATCGGCAGCCGCTCGCGCATGACTGGTGGGCGGTAGTGCCACTCCTCATTCGCGGGCAGTCTCGGACCCATCGCGACATGCGCCGCTTGCAAGAGTGCCGAGAGGTCACGCAACTCCTCCGCATGCAGATTCCATAGATCCGCCGAGTGTCGGTCGGTCCAGACTTCCAGGCTCGGAAACCGATGGCCGACGCCGGCAGCCAGGATGGCCGAGTCCGTCTCGGCGATGATGAGGCCGTTGTCGTGCAACAGATTTCGATAGGACGCGACGAGTTCTGGATTGCTCGCGACGTGGCGGATGTCGTTCAGCCGATTGGTGCCGAGCTCATCGATGGCGACGAGTTGCTTGTGCAGATGATCGAAGGAGGCGCCAGCGGGACGCAGCCAATTCTGGAAGATCACCACATTGCGGGCGTCTGGATTCGCGGCATACAGCCGACGCGCGCTCGCCAGAGTCAGGTCGACATATCTCTCGTGCTCATCGGGTGTCAGCGTGCCGGAGGAAGCCAAGTGGTCCTCGGTGCTCGCCCCGTCGACCACATGACGGCGCCCGATGACGACATCGTGGAAGCCGCCGAGGATGCTGCTCGCGGCGATGGTGTCGTCCTCGGCGCCGACCAGGCTTGGCCGATAGCGCTCCACGAGACCCATCACGTGGGCGCGCCCTACCGGATCATCGAGATAGGCGCGCCGCCGGGCGAGTTCCTCCGGCGGCAGGTCGTAGCCGTGGTTCTCCCGCCAATAATCCAGCGAGACGATCTCGAAGAGGTTCGGCACGACCCGAAATTCCGCTGTGGTGTTGAACAATTCGCCAGCGGGCAGGTGCGGCAATTCGTGCCAGCACTCGCCCTCGCGGACCAGTCGGGTCACTTCGGGCGGGGTCTCGACATACCGCTCCTCGCAGAAGGCGCACAGTCGCGCTGCGGCCCCCGGCTCGAGGATCTTCGGCTCGGTCTCGGGAGTCGCGACCAGCGGCCGGTCGCCCCGCCCGGGGACTGTCCATACCTCGGTCCCGGTGAACAGATTGACCTGCTTGACGGTGCCATCGCTGAGGCGAGTCAGTGCTCTGCTCACCCGAGCACGCTACGGGGCGTATGACGTTCGCGGGACTACGATGCCTGCGCTGCCCACTGACAGACCAGATCGAGGAGTCGTATGCCGACAAAGAAGGCCGACCGGCAGGCCCTCATGCTGCTGGGGGTGCTGGTGTGTGCGCTGCTCGTCTGGTGGGCGATCAGCCGCGGCGCCGAGAGCGGCAACGGCGGGTCCGTGGCGGCCCCCAGCAGCACGTCCGCCACCTCTGGAACGTCCTCGTCGTCGTCCGCTCCGACGACCAGCGATAATGCGCCCGCCACAACGCCCGTGTCCGGACTGGGCACGATCGCCGAATCACGGCTGCCGCGCGAGGCACGGCATACCCTGGATCTGATCCGCGCTGGCGGGCCATACCCCTATGACGCGGACGATGGCGTCTTCCGCAATCGCGAGCGCATCCTGCCCCAGCAAAAGCAGGGCTACTACCGCGAATACACCGTCGAGACGCCGGGCTCCGACGACCGTGGCGCTCGCCGGATCATCGGGGGCAAAGGCGGCGATCGCTACTACACCGACGATCATTACGACAGCTTCCGGCAGATCCTGGAAGGAGAGTGAGCAGGGTGGACGACCCGATCCGATTCGTGGGTTCGCAGGCGAATATCGTTGCACTGGTGCGGGATGCGTATGCCGCGGGCCGCACCGTCAGCGTCGTGCCGGCCGGTCGGGACAAGGTCGAGTCGCTCGCCTTCTTCGCCGAGATCCTCGACTTCCCGGCGTATGTCGGGCACAACCTGGATGCGCTTTTCGATGCCTTGCGCGATCGCGTTCAGCGCTCGCCGCACGAGTGGGAGCTGATCTGGGACGCCACCGTCGAGCTGCGCGCCAACGACCCCGCGGCCTATGACGGCATCGTGACTGTCCTGCGCGACCTTGCGGCCGAAGCCCCCACCATGCATGCCACCGTCGTCAGCCGCTGATCTAGGCCCCGTTACGAAACTTCTGGACGGGGTCCCCGCGAAATATCGAAGTGAGGAACGAGCGGAGAACTTCGTGGGGCGTCCTAGCACGGGTGCGGGACAATGCTCCCGTGACCCCTCGCTCCGTCGCCCTGCTCGGCTCGACCGGATCCATCGGCACCCAAGGTCTCGATGTCATCGCTCGCAATCCGCAGCGGTTCACGGTCGCGGCGCTCGCCGCCGGCGGGAATCTCGACCTGCTCGCAGAGCAGGCCGTCCGCTTCCGCCCCGGCCTGGTCGCGGCGGCGCGCGGCACGCGGGAAGAGCTCGCCGAGGCGATCCGGGGGTATGCGGACCGGGCCGGGGTGTCCGCATACGCACCGGACATCGTGGTGGGGGAGGACGCGGCGACGCGCGTCGCAGAGTGCGGCGCGGATGTCGTCCTCAATGGGATCACCGGCTCCATCGGGCTGCGACCGACGCTGGCCGCGCTCGCTGCCGGGTCGACGCTGGCGCTGGCCAACAAGGAATCGCTCATCGTCGGCGGCCCGCTGGTCAAGGCCGCTGCGGCACCTGGGCAGATCGTGCCCGTCGATTCCGAGCACTCGGCGCTCGCGCAATGCCTGCGCGGCGGGCGAGCCGAGGAAGTACGCCGGCTGGTCCTCACCGCCAGCGGGGGGCCGTTCCGCGGGCGCAGCCGCGAGTCGCTGCGGGGCGTCACCCCCCAAGAGGCGCTGGCCCACCCGACCTGGGACATGGGCCGCGTGGTGACGACGAATTCCGCGACCCTGGTCAACAAGGGCCTGGAGGTCATCGAGGCGCACCTGCTCTTCGACATCCCCTTCGAGCGCATTGATGTCGTCGTGCACCCACAATCGATCGTGCACTCGATGGTGGAGTTCACCGACGGCTCAACGCTGGCGCAGGCCTCTCCACCCTCGATGCTCATCCCGATCGCCCTGGGTATGTCGTGGCCCGACCGGGTGCCCGACGCCGGCCCGTCCTGCGACTGGTCCCAGGCCTCGACCTGGGAGTTCTTCCCCCTGGACGACGAGGCCTTCCCGGCCGTCCGGCTGGCCCGCCAGGTCGGCGCGGCGGGCGGAACCTATCCCGCGGTCTACAACGCGGCGAATGAGGTGTGCGTCGATGCCTTCCACGACGGCGCGATCGCGTTCACCGAGATCGTCGACACCGTCGATCGGGTGGTGGCCGAGCACGAGGGCGGCGCCGTCGACAGCGTCGATCAGGTGCTCGCGGCCGATGCCTGGGCCCGAGCTCGCGCGGCCGCCGTGCTTCAGTTGGGCTGACACGTGAGGCCCCCGCGGGCGGTTCAGTCCACCAGGTTGTTCGGCGTGATCGTGACCGCGACCGGCGCACTCACGACCAGCGCTTCCTCGCCCACGGTCCGGCCCACCTCCGCATACGCGTCGTCCACCAGCCGCCACGCGGTGATTGACGGCTCCTGGGGATCGACCACCCAATAGTGCTCGCAGCCCGCCGCCTCATAACGGGCGCGTTTGGTGAACAGATCGAAGCGACGGGTGCTCGGCGAAAGCACTTCGATGGCGAGCAGGGGCGCGGCCGGGAGGTCGGCTTCGGTCAGATCGGCGATGCGGGCGATCAACAGATCAGGCTGTAGGACGGTATCCGTCGCCAGAGCCACATCGAAGGGTGCCGTCAAGACTTCCTGACCTGCCGGGAGCGCTGGCGCGAGGATCTGAATCAGCCGAACGACGGCGCGTTGGTGCCGAAGACTCGGAGCCGGAGTCACGACCAGAACCCCATCCAAGAGCTCATAGCGATGGCCGTCGTCGGGCATCGCGTCGAGGTCCGCGCGGGTCAACTCGCGTCCCCAGGGCAGGGTCGTCACAGCACTCATCGTCCCTCACTCTCACCCGAGATGCCATGAAGCCAGCGTGTCACCCTCCGACGTTTGACGTGAAAGGTTATCCACAAGGTTCAGTCGCGCAGCAGAGCCGTGACCAGGGCGTGCGAGCCGTCGTCGGTGGTGACCTCGTAATAGGCCCGCAGCCCGGCGGGCGTGTCGATCAGGCTGGCATACCGCAGGGCCCGGCCGTATGCCGCGGGCACCGGCCCGCCGACCGCGTGCAAGTCTGCGGGGGTGCCGACCGCGACGCCGGTCCGCTCGAAGAAGTTCTCGTCCGCGCTCGCCCGACCGTCATAGACGGCGACCACCTCGTCACCGTGGGGGAGCACGGCCGTGACGCGCGCTCCGCGCTGGTCCCACGAATCCGGTGACGGCAGGAGGCATGGCCCGTGCAGGTCCCACGCGAGCCCGTCCGCGCTGGTGCCATAGACCGTCGACATCCGGTCGGCTTCGTCATCGCCGCCGTCCAGCGGATGCCGGCACGCCCAGATTCGCCAGGTGCCGTCGGGCGCGATATCGACAATGACGTCCTTGAACGCCTGCGATTCGTCACCCGGGAGCACGACGGTCCGCTGGCCCGCCTCGAGCCCCGCGAGGGTGTCGGCGTCGATCGCCTCGACCCACCAGTGCTTGGAGTTCTTCGTCGAGCAACTGACATACAGCCGCCAGCCGCCGTCGGGGCGGCGCACGAGTGCCGGACGTTCGAGGGAGGCGGCGCCGAAGGAGTCGCTGGTGATCGTGGCGACCGGGGTGAAAGCCAAACCGTCATCGGAGACGGCGACGATATTCGCCAGGCCGCGGCCTCGACTCTCGGGCTTGCGCACTCGATAAGCCAGCGCAATCCGGTCGCCATCGCGGGCGGCATACGGACCGCCGACCCAGTTTCCCGGGCCCGGCTCGTCGGCGCGCGCGACGACGACGGGCTCGGCGGTGGCAAGTCGCGCGAGCAGGGCAGCGGGGTCCAAAGCGTCGGTGTCCACGGGCCCCGAGTTTGCCAGGGCTAGGGTTTGCGCCGGGGCGCAGGCCCGCACCCGGCCCATTCACAGGGGGCTGTCGGACGGGCGGGTTACGCTCATGTTCGAGGACATCGCGCTCGGTGGCGCGGTGGACTGCGGGATCAAAGCCGGCCGGTGGGGCGTTGTATGACGTGCTTCACCGGCCCGACATCAGGGATGGACTACGTGCTCTACCTCATCGGGGTGCTGATCGTCGTGCTCGGCGTCGGCGCCTCCATCGCGCTCCACGAGATCGGCCACCTCGTGCCGGCCAAGAAATTCGGCGTGCGCGTGCCGCAATATATGGTCGGCTTCGGCCCGACGATCTGGTCGACCAAGCGCGGCGAAACCGAATATGGCATCAAGGCGATCCCCCTCGGTGGCTATATCCGGATGATCGGCATGTTCCCGCCGCGCAATGGCGAGGGCATCCGCGTCTCCAGCACCGGCCGCTTCACCCAACTGCGTGACGAGGCCCGCAACCAGTCGATGAGCGAGATCCTCCCGGGGGATGAGGAGCGGGTGTTCTACAAGCTCTCGGTGCCCAAAAAGGTCGCCATCATGATGGGCGGCCCGCTGATGAATCTGCTCATCGCCGCGGTCGTCTTCACCGGCCTCTTCACCCTGCACGGCATCACGATCAACACCGCCAAACTCGACTCCGTCAGCCAGTGCGTCGACATCTCCCAGGCGGCGCAGTCCACCAAGACCACCTGCACGGCGGATATGCCGATCGCCCCGGCCAATGCCGCGGGCTTGAAGCCCGGCGATCAGATCGTCTCGATCAATGGCACGACGCTCGCGACCTGGGATGACGCGCGCGGTGTCATCCGCGCGAATGCGGGCAAGCCGATCAGCCTGGTCGTGCGCACTAATGGTGTCGAGCGCACAGTCACCGCCACGCCGATGGCGGTTCAGCTCCCGGTCTATGACCGCTACGGCCTGCCGCTAAAGAATGACGACGGCACCATCCGCACCGAGCTCGCCGGCTTCCTCGGCGCGGCCGGCACCCCCGAGGTCCAGCGGCAGCCCCTGACCGCAGTGCCCGGCCTGTTCGGTGACCAACTACGCCAGACCGCGGGTGTCATCCTCAATATCCCGCAGAAGATGGTCGGCGTCGCCAAGGCGGCCTTCGGCGATCAGGAACGCGACCTCAACGGCCCCGTGTCGGTCGTCGGTGTGGGCCGGGTCGCCGGCGAGGTGGCGTCCGACAAGGCATTCGGCGACGCGGGCGATAAGGCGCTGATCCTCGTCGCGCTGCTTGGCTCCCTGAACATGGCGCTCTTCGTCTTCAATATGGTGCCGCTGCTCCCACTCGACGGCGGCCACGTCGCGGGCGCCCTATGGGAAGGCCTCAAGCGGCGCACCTTCAAGCTCTTTGGCAAGGCCGATCCCGGCCCGGTCGATGTCACCAAGGCGCTCCCGCTGGCCTATACCGTCGCCTCACTCCTGATCGTCATGTCGGCCCTGCTGATGTATGCCGACATCGTCAACCCCATCCGCCTGCGCGGCTGATCCGCCGCTATCCGCCCGGCCGGTCCATAGGGGGAGCATCCTGCGGCTCCTTCGATGGCGCATCGTTGACCAGGTTGTCGATGCGCGCGGCCAGCAAAGCGTCGAACCGGGCGCTGCTCTCCCGGTCCGTCGAGGCGCGGTCGGCCTCCCCTTCGGCAAGCTCCGCCAGCAACGTTGATATCTCGTCGCGCGCCCGCGTGGCCGCCGCCACGAAATCGGCGATGCGGCGTGCGGGCTCGACGCCGAAGATTTCACTGTCCGGGACCTGCAGTGTTGTCACGAACGCGATCCTGGGCAGCGAGTGAACCGAGGTCGTCACCCTCAACCCCAGACGCGGGCTGGCCTCCAGCATGGCCACGAGCGCGGCCACTTCGATTGAAGCTGTCTCGGCATCCTCCTGCAAGGAACCGATCGCCTGCCAAGCGCCAAAGATTCCTGGCCGGTTGGGTCGCGTGTTCCGCGCCGTGCCAAGCGCGGTGTCCAACGATGTCGCGGCCTGCCGGGCAAGGACCGAGATCTCCTGAGCGCAGCGCTGGGCGTCCTGGGCCGCTCGGGCCTGCTGGTGGGCGTGCACCAGGCCGTGATCGCGTCGACCGGCAGCGGTGCGCGCGTAGACATCAAGCGCAGCGTCCAGTTCCCGATCGACATCGCCATAGCCCTCCACTCGCTGGACGAGGCGATCGCTGGTGTCCTCCAGATCGCGCAGGGCCGATGCTGCGGTCGTGAACCGCAATTGCGCCGCATCGCGCTCAGACGCCTCCCGTGCCATGGCGTGAGATCGCCCTTCGCTGAGCAGGGCCCGCAGCGCAGTGCCGCTGGGCCGATTAAGAGCTCGGACGTCGGCCTCTTCCCGCTCGACCTCATTGTGACTCCCGGCGGAAGTTGGCGGGCTCCTGCCGGGACTAAGTGGCGGTGGGCTGGCCGGGCGTTCGATCCGCTGACCAGCTGGCCGTGGGTGCCGTCGTCGCGGTGAACGGACCTGACGGGCAGGAGTGGGGCGACGGAGCCACGACGGTGTCCGGCGCCACTGTTACCCAGCGCCTTGGCGATGGCCTCCCGGCCGGGGACTTCCAGGTCGCTTGCGCTCCGTGTCCGGTGACGGCCACCCTGTCGACGGGACCTTCCGCTTCACCGTTGAGGCGGCGCCTGAAAGCGCGAGCACATCTGAGCCGTCGCCCGAGCGTGCCGACGAAGGGGCGACACCGACCTGGCCGCCTACAACGCGATGCTCGCACGCCTGGCCCGGCGCGCCGATGCCACCGCCCCTGGGCGCACCCAGCAACCAGGGGCCCCCCAAGCGCTCGGCGGAGGTGTCGAGGGACTGAGCGGCTACCAGGTCAGGTCTGAGCACTCGTGCTGCTGCTGGGCCGTCTCCACCTGGAGCGTGGCGTGGGCGATGCCGAAGCGATCCCGCAGGATGTCCCGCGCGGCGGCCAGGACCGCGGCGTGATCCGATCCGCTGCTCGCGACGAGGTGAGCGGTGGCGACGTTCATCCCGGAGGTCAGCACCCACAGGTGCAGGTCGTGGATGGCGCTCACGCCGGGCACGGCGCTCAGCTCTCGGCTGACGGCCTCCGGGTCGATGCCGGCGGGTGCGTGCTGGCCGAGTACCGCGACGACCTGCCGCCCCAGGGTGACGGCACGCACGATGACGAAGATGGCGATCGCCAGGGCGACGACGAGGTCCCAGACCGGTCGCCCGGTGGCGATGATCAGAACACCGGCGACCATGACACCGACGGAGCCGGCAGCGTCGGCCACCACTTCGAAGTAGGCGCCCCGGACGTTGAGGCTGTCCTTGGACCCGCTGCGCAGCAGCAGCATGGAGACAAGGTTGATCACCAGGCCCACGAAACCGACCGCGAGCATCACGCCCGAGGGTAGGGACGGGTCCTCGCCGATCCGGCTGATCGCCTCGACCACCACGTACACCCCGACGCCGAGCATGATCAGCACGGTCAGGCCGGAAGCGAAGACTTCCGCGCGGTACGAGCCGTAGGTTCTTCTTCCGGTGGGGTCGGGGCGGGTGGCGATCCGGGTGGCGAGCAGGGACGCCCCCAGGGCCACGACGTCGGCGGCCATGTGCCCGGCGTCGGAGATCAGCGCGAGCGAGCCGGAGATCAGCCCCGCTGCCAGCTCGACGGCGAAGAACGTCGCGGTCAGGAAGAACGCTGCGGCGAGGCGGCGGCGGTAGCGCCCGCCGGCGTGCTCAGCGACGGGGGCGTGAGCGTGCCCGGCGCCCATCAGCGGATCCCTTCGTGTCCGGTGTGCTCGCGGCACACGTCCAGCAGCATCCGCACGTGGGTATCGGCCAACCGGTAGTACACCCGGCGGCCCTCTCGCCGGTTGCCCACCACCCCCGAGGCCCGCAGTAGACGCATCGTCTGGGACACCGACGCCTCTGGGACCTGCACCGCTGCGGAGATGTCGCACACGCACAGCTCACCGGCCTCCAGCAGCGCGTAGAGGATCTTGGTGCGCCGTACGTCACCGAGCAACCGGAACAGCTCGGCCAGCGTCCCTGCCTCGGCGTCGTCCGGGACGCTGGCGCGGACCAGCGCCACGCGCTGCGACAGGGGATCATCACCGACGCAGCCGTCCAACGGCAGGACCCGACCCATGGGCATCTCCTCATCTACGCGGATCTTCAGATAACGTCACCCTAGCGCTGCGATCGCCGTGGGGTCGCAACCGGTCGATCGGTCTTCAGACCCATGTCGCTGTCAGGGACGCAGGCGGGGAGGAACGTATGCAGGACGACCCGGGCGTTACGGGGCCGGTGTGGCTGCCGACCGCACCGGCGTCCCTGGAGACGATGCTGGCACCGACGCTGCAGCCCGTGCCGGTCCTTCCGGTGCTGGCGGTGGTGCTGCTGGTGCTGTACCTGGCGGGCGCGTGCCGGCTGTGGCTGCGGGGTCGGCGCTGGTCGATCGGTGCGACCATCTCGTTCACGGTGGGCTGTGTGGTGCTGGCGCTGGTGACCGGTGCGGGCATCGAGGGGTACGGGTTGCGGCTGTTCTCGGCGTTCATGTTCCAGCAGCTGACGTTGATGATGCTCGTCCCACCGCTGCTGGTGCTGGGGCGGCCCGGCACGTTGCTGCTGCGCGCGACCCCGCACCGGGGGGTGGGCACGGTGGTGCTGGTCACGGCGCGGCGGGCCCTGCGCAGCCGGGTCAGTCGGGTGGTGCTGCACCCGGCGGTGATGGTGCCGTTGTTCCTGCTGGCGTTCTACGGGCTGTACCTGGCCGAGCTCGCCGACCCGCTGCTGCGCACCTGGACCGGGCACCTCGCCCTGGAGGTGGGGTTCCTGGTGGCCGGTCTGCTGTTCACCGTGCCGGTGCTGTCCACCGACCCGTTGCCTATCCGGCAGACCCATCACGGCCGGGCACTGGACCTGCTGCTGGAGATGCCCCTGCACGCGTTCTTCGGGGTGATCGTGATGATGGCCACCGCGCCGATGGTCCCGCTGTTCGCCGCGCCGCCGGCCGGCTGGGGGATCGATCCCCTGCGCGACCAGCAGCTGGCCGGTGGGCTGGCCTGGTCCTACGGGGAGGCGCCGGGACTGCTGATGCTCCTGCTGATCGCCAGCAGGTGGCAGCGCAACGACACCGAGCGCTCCACCGCCCGAGACCGGCAGATCGACCGCGACGGCGGCGCCGACGCCGAGCTCGAGCAGTACAACGCCTACCTCGCGCGCTTGAACGGCTCGCGGCCCTCGGGGGCGCCACCTGCACAACCGTGATGGTCGAGCCTCACGGGACCGCAGCATCGGACGTTGTCGACACCGCGGTGGTGGTCTTCTCGACGATGTCCTGGCCGAGCCGTATCCCGGTGTAGGCCGCGACGGCCATCAGCACGAGGAACCCGACGATCAGGCGCCACTCCAGCCACGAGGGCCACACGCGGGTGACTCACACCCGGCCCGGCACCCGCAGGGCTCGCACCCGCTGGGCCCGCACCCGCAGCGTCGGGGCGTGGTCGTCGGCCGCGCGGAGCCGCCGCGGGAAGGGGCGGCGGCTGCGGTCGCGGCCGGGTCGTCGACTGCCTGCCAGCGCACCGCTGACGACAGCGGCCGCCGCCAGGACGTAGACGGCCGTCTGCGGCGTGGTGCCCAGTCGCGCCGCCGGGGTGAGCGTGGTGCGCAGCGGGAGCGAGGCGATGAGCTCCTCATCGGTGAACAGACCGGTCCGCGCCACGACCGTCCCGTCCGGCATGATCATCGCGCTGACGCCCACGGTGGAGACCTGGACGGTCGACCTGCCGTGCTCCACCGCCCGGAAGCGGGACATCGCCAGCTGCTGGGTCGACTCCGGGGTGCGCCCGAACGAGGCGTTGTTGGTCGGGATGACGATCAGCTCTGCCCCGTCGAGGACCCCTTCGCGGATGAGGTCTGCGTAGGCGACCTCGAAGCAGATCCCGGTGGCCAGGCGCACGTCACGTCCGAGCGCGTCGATCCACACGTCCATGACGGCGGGGTCGCCGCCGGCTGCCATGTCCGTGGCGACCCGGTCGACGAGCGGAGTGAGCTGGCGGAAGAATGCGCGGAAGGGGACGTACTCCCCGAAGGGGACCGGGTGCTGCTTGGCGTAGGCGTCGCCACTCCCCGCACCGGCGGTCCAGGAAATGATCTCGTTGTAGCGGATGTCCTGCCCGTCGGGGAACCGCTGGGTTCCCAGCAGCAGTGGGGCGCCGACCGCTGCGGCGGCGCGGTCCACGGTCGAAGCCTGCGCCAGGTCGGTGCGGGGGTCGATGTCGGCGGCACTCTCCGGCCACACCACCAGGTCCAGCTTGCGCCTTCCGGCGGTCGCCGCGAGCCGCTCGGTGCCTTGGGCGTGGTTGGCCGTGACGTCGCGGGCCTGCTCGGCCCAGTCGGCGCCCTGCTGCGGGACGTTGCCCTGGACGGCGCCGACCAGCAGTGAGCCGTTCTCCGGGCCGGCTGTCAGGGGAAGCCGGCCCGGGGCGCCGGCCAGGAGCACCGCGGCGAGCAGCGCCCGAGTCGCGGCGATAACCGCGGTGCGGCGCAGGTACTGCAGCGCCAGCGCGATCAGCGCCCCCGTCACGGCGACGAACGCGGAGACCAGGACCTCCCCTCCGTAGGGCGCGAGACGTAGCAGGGGCGCCTCGGTCTGGGAGAACGCCAGGAAGCCCCACGGGAAGCCCCCGAAAGGCCAGGAGCCGCGGACCTGCTCGATGGCGACCCACAGCACGGCTGCGGTGACCGCCTGGGCCAGCGGGCGACCGGTGAGCCAGACGGCCCTGCGCGCGTAGGTCCACAGCGCGCCGAAGCCGGCGACGTACAGCGCCTGGAACACGCTGAGCGCGACCCACGGGAGCGCCGATCCGGTGGCCTGCACTGCCCAGTGGACCAGCGGCAAGAAGAAGGCCAGCCCCCAGACCAGGCCGATGCCTGCGGCGCGGACCAGTGACGCGCCGCGCATCGCGAGCAGCAGGCACGCCATGCCGGCGTAGGCCAGCGGCCACCATCCCCGGTCAGGAAACGCGAGACTCGTCGCCCAGCCACCCACGCCTGCTCCGACCAGCACCAGCCCCGGCGGCATGAGGCCAGGCAATGAGGCGCCACCGTTGCGGCGTCGCGCATTCACGCGCTCGACCTCCTGCCGGGGCGACCCGGCGCGGACACGAAGCTCCCCGCCGGCCGTACGAGCTGGACCGGGCCGCGTGTCCGACAAGGAAGGCCGTTCGGGCCCCGTGCTCACCCGGCGCCTCCCGATGGGTCGTCACGCACCTGCCGGGCGCACATCGGCGTCGGCCGGTCCTCAGACGCCGGCATAGGAATGCAGGCCCGTGATGAACAGGTTGACGCCGACGAAGTTGAACCAGAAGGCGGCGTACCCGGCCAGGGCCAGCCACCCGGCCTTCCTGCCGCGCCACCCGGCGGTGGACTGTGCGTGCAGGTAGGCGGCGTACAGCACCCAGGTGATGAAGGCCCAGGTCTCCTTGGGGTCCCAGCCCCAGTACCGGCCCCAGGAGTCCTCGGCCCAGATCGCGCCGGCCAGCACGGCGAACGTCCACACCGGGAAGGCGAACAGGTGGGCGGTGTGGGCGAGGCGCTCCAGGGTGGCGGCAGCCGGCAGCCGGCCGGCGTAGCCGCGGGTCGCCTGCCCGCCGGCGTCGCGCGCGTCGGCGCGTCGGCGCAGTAGGTACAGGCCGGTTGCGGCGGCGCCGACGGTGAAGACGCCACCGGCGATGATCGCCGCCGCGACGTGGATGACCAACCAGTACGAGTTCAGCGCCGGGACCAGGTCCCCGGCGGGGGTGTAGAGCACCGTCACGGCCAGGCCCAGGCACAAGGTGACCAGAGCGAGGACCCACACACCCAGGTCACGCACCGGCTGGCGGCGGCGCAGGAACACCAGGTAGGCGGACGTGGCGGCCAGTGTGGCGGCGGTCGTGAACTCATACATGTTGCCCCACGGCACCCGGCCCGCCGCGAGGCCCCGGGAGACGACTCCGGCCAGGTGCAGCGCGAACGCGAGCGTGGTCAAGGCGGCCGCGATCCGCTCCGTGCGACGCGCGGCTGCATCGCGGATCGCGGGCCGGGCCCCAGCGGTCGGCGGCTGCGGGTCGCGAACGGCGGCATGGGCGCCGGCGGCGACCGCCTCGAGGCGAGGCGCGTCCTCAGGCACCGGGTGCGACCGGCGGGCCGCCTGGTAGGCGTAGGCGAGCATCGCCAACGCATAGACCGCGATGGCGCTGTAGATGAGCCGGTCGCTCAGCTCGGCCAGGAGGTTGGGGGTGGGCATGTTCAGTCCTCTCGGTCGTGCGGGGAAGTGCCGCTGCCGCCCGGTTCGGCGCCCGGCAGGGCGGCGAGCAGCGACGAGAGCTCGCCGGGGACCGGCTCACGTCGGGTCAGTGCGTAGCTGGCTGCCTCGACAGTCGCGCCGCCGCCGCCAGCCGCTGCGGTGACACGGACCCAGACCCGGCGTCGGCGGACGGCCAGTGAGACCGTCAGGCCCAGCAGGAGGGCGACCGCGGCGACCAAGGAGAGCTCCTTGCCGGGGTCGTGGGCGATCTGGAAGTTTGCGAACCGCGAGACCGACTCGAACGTCAAGGTGCCCTGCCCGTCGGGCAACGTCATCGACTCACCGGGTCGCAGAGCGCGCGCGAACGGCTCGTCCCCGTCCATGACCTGGCTCAGATTGGTCTTGTCCAGGCGGAAGACCGACTGCGGTGCGCCGTCGCCCAGGCCGAGGTCACCGGTGTATGCGGTCAGCAGCAGCTGGGGATCGACCAGGTCCGGGTAGAGCGATCGAGGGCCGGCCGCGGGGTCGACGGAGGCGGTGGGCAGGAAGAACCCTTCGAACCCCAGCTGCGTCGGCTGCCCGTCCGGGACCTTGATCACGCCCTCGGAGGACAGGTTGCCGTCGAAGGGCACGAACACCACCGGCCCGGAGAACACCGTCTGACCGCGGCCATCGGTGACGCTGACCACCGGGGCGTAGCCGTGGCCGGTGAGGAACATCTTGGTGCCCTCCACCTGCAGCGGGTGGTTCACCTCGACGGTGACCTTCTCCGCGGCGCCGCCGGGGGTGCGCAGCACAGTCAGGTCGGCCTGGAAGTCCCGGGCGCTGCCGCGTTGGGGGCCGGCCGTCTCGAACCTGGCAGTGAAGTCGTCCAGCGTGACCGAGAACGGGCTCAGGCCCTCGGCGTCAGTCAAAGGCCCCGGGGTGAACTCGTCGTACTGCAGCCGCGTGTTCGTGAAGGAAGCACCCTCCACGACGATCACCCGCCCCTCGAAGCCGAAGAGCGACCCGATCGCGACGCCGAAGAGCAGGACCAGGAGTGACAGGTGGAACACCAGGTTGCCGGCCTCGCGCAGGTACCCCTTCTCCGCCCGCACGGAATCGTCCTCGACGACGACGCGGAACCTCCGGGCCCGCAGATGGGAGGCGGCTGCCTGCAGGATCTGCGCCCGCTCCGCGGCCACGGTCGCACGACGGTGGTCGTCCAGGCGCGCGAGGTTGGTCGGTGCCCGTGGGGGTTCGGCGCGCGCCGACTGCCACAGGCGCGCCGCGCGTGGCAGGACGCATCCAGTCATGGAGACCATGAGCAGCAGGTAGATCGCGGCGAACCAGGGCGAGGAGTACACCTCAAAGAACCCGAGGCGGTCCAACCACGGGCCTACCACCGGGTTGTCAGCCAGGAAGCGGGTCACGGCGCCGGGGTCGAACGCGACCCCGCGCTGGGGAAGCAACGACCCGGGCACGGCGGCCAGGGCCAGCGCCAGCAAGAGCAGCACCGCGGTCCGCATGGACGTCAGCGTCCGCCACGCCCACCTGGCCCATGCCACCAGCCCCTGCTCCGTCGGGCGCGGTGGCACCGCCATCACCCCAGGGCGAGCCGCCTCCTCGAGACGGTGGCTGAGCGCAGTGTCCTCGAGCGTGTCCCCGGCTGGCCGGGATGCCGCTGCCCCGGCGACGGCGTTACCGGGCAAGGCGCCGATTGGTTCGGTCACCGGCCCGCAGACCCGGCTTCCCGCGCGTCGAGCATGTCGTTGAGTACCGCGAGCTCGGCGGTCTGGGAGCCAACGATCGCCTGGGCCAGACGACGCACGTCCTGGTACTGGACCAGGTCGAGGGCCTCCTGAGCCATGGCCACGCCGCCTTCATGGTGCGCCACCATGAGCCGCAGGTACAGAACCTCAGCGTCGAGCCCTCCTGCCTGGGCGAGCCTGCCCAGGTCCTCATCGCTCGCCATCCCGGGCATCACCGCGTCGGGTCCCGGCGCCGCGGTCGCGTCAGCACGGTTGTCCATGGACCCCATGCCGGAGCCGGTCTCGCTCATCCACTGCATCGGAGCGGCCAGGCTGGCCTGCGGAAGGTCCCACTGCTCCAGCCAGCCATACATCTGCCCAGCCTGCTGCTGCTGGGTCAGCATGATGTCCAGCGCCAGCGACCGGACCTCGGGATCCTCCGTGGCGTCACGCACCGTCGTGGACATCTCCACCGCCTGGGCGTGGTGCGCCTGCATGTCGCGGGCGAACCCAGCCTCGGCTGACCCCTCGGCCGGCCGCGAGACCCGGTCGCCTCCGCTGGTGAGGGCCGAACCGGCGACCAGGCCGGCGACCCCCACAACGGCGGCCACCAAGATCACCACCGCAACGGTCGGGACCCTGCGCGGCGCGCCAGCGCTCTCGCTCATCACGCGTCCACCCCACCCGTGCACGGCGCACCCGGCTCCGGTGTCTGCTCACCCTGCTGGTACTTGACCAGGAACTGCTCCAGGCGCGGGTCATCCGCCGTTCCCAGCGCCAGCTGGGTCCCCCAGGCGCTGGCCACCACCGGCTGCTCGGGCAGGCCATCGAAGGGGCTGAGCAGCACGTACGCGTTGCCGTCGGCCAGCTCGGCGAGCCGCTGCACCTGCTCGGCCGGCAGGTCCGAGCTGTAGGTGATCCACACGGCACCGTGCTCCAGGGAGTGGACCCCGAGCTCGTTGGCGATCGGCTCGGTGTACGTCCCGCAGTTGGCCCACACACCCGCTTGGTCGCCACCGACGGGCGGCGTCTGGTCGTACCGCACCGGCTCCTGGACATGGCTGGCCGACAGGTCGCTGAAGGTCGCAACGCCTTCGATGTCCCCCGACGCTGCCTCAGTGACTTCGGCGGCGCGCTGCTGCCCGCCGACGAGCACGACGGCCGTCGCTCCGATGAGGACCCCGGCCACGAGCACGCTCGTGCCGGTGATGACCGCCGTGCGGCGGCGCTCGGCGCGCCGCTGCTGCTCGCGGATCTCGGCCAGCCGGGCAGCGCGCTCGG
Organism: Nostocoides veronense; assembly: GCF_039531185.1. NCBI lineage: Bacteria > Bacillati > Actinomycetota > Actinomycetes > Micrococcales > Intrasporangiaceae > Nostocoides > Nostocoides veronense. Next base: position 48,150 of record NZ_BAAAPO010000042.1, on the reverse strand, counting down.
CCGCTTCGTGCTTACGGGTTGCCATCAGTGGAGGCCTTTCGCTCGTCGACGTCGTTCACAGGACGGTGGTGTAGCCCGAGATCGTGGACTGCAGGCCCCGCATCAGGTGGTCCCACACCCCGGTGGCCAGCAGCAGACCGGTGGTGATGAGCATGACCGCACCAGCGCGTTTGATCCCCACGGTGTGCCCACGTGCCCACTGGGTCGCCGTCAGTGCCCGCCGCATGCCCAGACCGACCGCGATGAACGGAAGACCGAGCCCGGCGGCGTAGACCGCGGCCAGCGTCGCCCCGCGCCCGGCGCTGGCCTCGGTGAACGCCAAGGTCTGCACCGTGGCGAGAGTCGGACCCAGACACGGTGTCCAACCCAGCCCGAAGGTGACCCCCATCAGCGGGGCGCCGACCAGGCCCGACTTAGGACGCAGCCGCGGCAGCATCTGGCGCTGGGACCGGGGCAGCCAGCCGGCGAAGACCAGACCCATCACCACGACCACGACGCCCAGGACACGGGTGAGCACCGCTTGCGAGGACTGCAGCGTCGCACCAAGACCGCCGAAGAGGGCGCCGTAGGCGACGAAGACCGAGGCGAACCCCAGGATGAACAAGGCAGTACCCTTCACCACCGGACGTCGCCGCGTCGCGACGCCCTCATCGAGCAAGGGGCCGCCAGCGACGTAGGACACGTACCCGGGCACCACGGGCAGCACGCACGGGGACACGAAGGAGACCAGCCCCGCCAGGGCCGCGACGGCCATGGCCGCCAGCATCGGGCCGGTCGCGACCAGGTCTTGGAGCACGCTCACGACGACGTGGCGGGCTCGGCCAGGACCGTGTCCAGCAGCGCGGTCAGGGTCGACTCCTGCACCGCGCCGAGGACGCGCGCCGCCGGCCTCCCGTCCCGGTCCAGGAGCAGGGTCACCGGGACCCCGGCTCCGGGGAGGTGATCGGCCAGGCTCAGCAGGGCCTTGCCATTCCTGTCGTCGATGCTCGGGTAGATGATCCCGTAGCTCTCCTCGAACGCGATCGCCGCGGCCGGATTGTCGCGCACGTTGACCCCGACGAACCGCACCCCCTGGTCCGCGTACGCAGCCGAAGTGGCGGCAAGGATCGGCGCCTCCTCCCGGCACGGCGCACACCACGAACCCCACACGTTGATCACCACGACGTCGCCGCGCCATGCGGCGATGTCGATCGCCTCACCAGTCAGCCCGGTTCCCGACAGTGCCACCGGTCCAGCCCGGTCCTCAGGTGCGTACTCCGTCACCGTCCTGCTGCCCGCAGTCACTGAGGACCCCCCGAGCGCCGCGCCTTGGCCCGCCGACAGGAAGCCGGTGAGCTGGACCGCCACCACGCCTCCAGTGACGAGGACCAGGACCAGGACCAGGAGGATCACCCGCGGGCCGGTCAGTGGCCGGCGCGGCCGTGCCCGTGCGGGCGATCCCTGGACCGGAGGTCCGCCGGCCGCGGTCGGCTCATCCACGAGCGGTGATCAGCTCGGACGGCTCCGCCCACAGACTCTCACCCGATGCGGCGACGCCCAGGGCGTCCAGTAGCGCCGCGCCCTGGGAGGTCAGCCGGCACATGACCAGCTTGCCGTGCCGGCGGGAGGTCACCAGGCCGGCGCGGCGCAGAACGCGCAGGTGGTGCGAAACCAGATTCGGCGCGGCGCCGACGACCCACGCCAGATCGCAGACGCACAGCTCGGCCCCGAGGGCCAGGGCCGTTGCCGTGCGAAGGCGCACCGGGTCCGCCAGTGCCTTGGCAGTAACCGCCATCGCCTGGGAGCGGTGCGCCTTCGGCAGGGCTGCGCGGACCGACTCGGCGCGCGCCACGTCCAGGCACAGCAGGTCGCACGCCTCGGCCGTCATGCGGTCATGGTAGCGAGCGTTGATGTGAGCACCGGCCGCCGATCGTGCTGGTGGCCACTACCGACGCGAGGCCCGCGCGAGTGCCACTCACCCGATCCCGCTCGTGCCGTCCCCGCTCGGTGTTGCGGGTGTCGGGTGGCGCAGGGTGACCAGCACCAGCAAAGCGACGCCGGTGACGATCGCGGTGTCGGCGATGTTGAAGGTCGGGAACCACCCGCTGTGCAGGTAGTCGGTGACCACCCCGTCCCCAGCCCGGTCCACGACGTTCGCGATCGCCCCACCCAGGACCAGGGCGAGGGCAGGCAACCGCCCGCGCGAAAGAGCGGCGCCGGTCCGCCAGGCGACCACACCGACCGCAGCCGCTCGGCCTCGTGCTCCTCGGCTTCCTCGCCGCCGGGGGTGGTCTCGTCGTCGCTGCAGCCGCAGGCGTCGCTCATCGTGCACTCTCCTTGGCGATCGGGTCAGAGGTGGTGGGACTTGCGTAGGTGGGGCACAAGGCCACAGCGTTGCCGGTCGCGGCCAGCAGGCCCTCGGCCACAGCGAGAAGGTCCATCAGCTCCGGGCGGGTCAGGTGGGAGACCGACGCGCGTCCCTGCGCGCGGTAGTCGACCAACCCGCAGTCCCGCAGGCAGGCCAGGTGTGAGGACACGGTGGACTGGCTCAGGCCCAGCTCGGTGCACAGGTCCACGACCCGCGCCTCGCCCCTCGCCAGGCGGCGCACCAGCGCCAGGCGCGTCGGGTCGCCCAGGCCTCGGAGCAACGCCCCTGCGGGCGCGAGCTCGGCCCGGCCACTTACATCAGGACTTGCGGTGATCATCGGCATGGGTCGATGCTAGCGCCTATCGGGTGTGGGTTCGACCCGGTCGGGCTCTGGAGGCTGCTGTGTCCGATCTATCGGCCGCCCCGGCCACAGCCGCGAGTAGCGCGCGGGCCTCGCACCGCAACCAACCGAAAGGCCCCTCGATGGACTTGGCCGTAGCCGTCCTGCAGGCCGTCGGTCTGTTCCTCGTGACCAACATCGACGACATCATCGTGCTCTCACTGTTATTCGCCCGCGGCACCGGCGCCCCAGGCACCACCGCCGAGATCATCGCCGGGCAGTACCTCGGCTTCGGCGCCATCCTCATCGCCTCCGTCCTGGTCGCACTCGGCGCCAACGCCTTCCTGCCTGAAGACGCCATCGCCTACTTCGGACTCATACCCCTGCTCCTGGCCTCTACGCCGCCTGGCGGGCCTGGCGTGGCCGCGACGACGACGGTGACGACCCGGGCAAGGCCGTCGCCGTCTGGACCGTCGCAGCGGTCACCTTCGCCAACGGCGGCGACAACATCGGCGTCTACGTCCCGGTCTTCCTCACCGTCGGCCCCGCCGCGACCGCCGCGAACGCCGTCGTGTTCCTCGCCCTGGTCGCCGTGCTCGTCCTGGCCGCCAGGTACGTCGCCACCCGACGACCCATCGCCGAAGTCCTCGAACGCTGGGAACACGTCCTGTTCCCCCTCGTCCTGATCGGACTGGGCATCGTCATCCTCCTCGAGGGCGGCGCCTTCGGGCTGTAGAGCCGTTGGCCGTTCCCGGTGGCGGCGGAGAAGGTCATCGTCGGCGGGCGATTGCCGGTCACGGTTCTCGGCCGCCCCCTGGCCTGCTGCCGATGCGCGGACGGCGGTCGCGGCTCAGAGGTACCGACAGACGTCGGTCGGGTCGCAGGCCCCGGGGTCAGGTGCGGCGGCGGCGTCTCGCAGCTCGGTGACGTTCTCGCGCAGCGCCTGAAGGTCCGCGATCTGGCGGTCGAGCTGGTGGACGCGGCTGTCGAGCAGCTGGCGGACGTGGTGGCAGGGCGCCGCACCGGCGTCTCGTACGTGCAGCACCTCTCGGATCTGCGCCAGGGTCAGGCCGGCGGCCTGACCACGGCGGATGAAGTTCAGTCGCTGGAGGGTCGCGGGCTCGTAGTCGCGGTAGCCGGTGGTGGTGCGCTCGGGCGCCGGGAGGAGCCCTGCCTGTTCGTAGTAGCGCAGCGTCTTGGTCGTGGTGCCGCTCGCCTGGGCCAGCTCTCCGATACGCACATCGCCTCCAGCTGCCGAGCCTACCGGCCTTGACCTTCCAGTGCGCTAGAAGGTCCAGGCTGGCGCCTGGAGCAGGACCGACGACGAAGGGATCTGGCATGAGCGCGGGCTATGACGTGGACCTGGCGGTGGTCGGCTCCGGTGGTGCGGCGATGGCGGCTGCGATCACCGCTCGGCAGACTGGGCACACCGTGGTCCTGATCGAGCGCGGCGTTCTCGGTGGGACCTGCGTGAACATCGGCTGCGTGCCGTCCAAGACGCTCCTGGCGGCCGCCGGCGCCCGACACTCCGCCCTGACCAATCCCTTCGACGGCGCTCCCACGTCCGCAGGTGGCGTAGACCTACGAGCGCTGGTTCACCAGAAGGACGAGCTCGTCGAGCGCATGCGCAGTACGAAGTACGCCCACGTCGCCGCCGCCTATGCGTTCGAGGTCGTGCCTGGGCACGCCAGGTTCCTCGATCGCGACACGCTCGCGGTCGACGGCGAGCCGCTGCGCGCCCAGGCGTACGTGGTGGCCACCGGGGCCGCGCCGGCGGTGCCCGAGCTGGCGGGTCTGGACAGCGTGGACTGGTTGACGTCGACGACGGCCATGGAACTCGAGCAGGTGCCGAGGTCCCTGGTGGTGATCGGTGGCGGCTACGTCGGGCTCGAGCAGGCGCAGCTCTTGGCCCGTCTCGGTGCGAGGGTGTCCCTGGTCGGGCGCGTGGCCCCCCGGGCCGAGCCGGAGCTGGCCGAACGCCTGCGTGCGGTCTTTGCCGAGGACGGCATCGGTGTCCTCGAGGAGCACGCCGTCGCCGTCTCGGTCGACGGAGGCGAGGTCGTCGTACGGGCCGCCTCGGGTGCTGCCGTCCGCGCAGAACGGCTGCTGATCGCCACCGGTCGCACGGCCCGCACCGACGGGCTGGGGCTCGCCGCAGCCGGCGTCGACGTCGACGAGCGGGGTTTCGTCGTCACGGATGAGTTCCAGCGCACGACCAACCCGCGCGTCTACGCCGCAGGCGACGTGTCCGGTGCCCCGCAGTACGTCTACGTCGCCGCCGCCGCAGGCCGCGCCGCCGCCACCAACGCACTGACCGGCCCGGACGGTCCTGGGGCGCGGGTCGACTACACCGGCCTGCCCACCGTGGTCTTCACCAACCCCCAGCTCGCCTCGGCCGGGCTGAGCGAGAAGGAGACCCTCGAGCGCGGCCACGACTGCAGGTCCCGAGTACTGAACCTCTCAGAGGTCCCGCGCGCCCTGGTCAACCGCGACACCCGAGGGGCCGTGAAGATCGTCGCCGACGCCACAACAGGCAAGGTCCTGGGGGTGCACGCCCTCGCCGACGGTGCCGGCGAGATCATGCTCGCCGCGACCTACGCCATCAGAACCGGCATGACGGTCGACGACCTCGCAGACACCTGGGCGCCCTACCTGACCATGGCCGAGAGCCTGCGGATCGCCGCAGGGCTGTTCCGCAACCATTTGCCGACGTCCTGCTGCGCCTGACCGGTCCAGCGCCCTCGACGCCCCCGCTATCATTCCGGCCGCGCTATGTGCTGACCGCACCAAACCCGGCACTGTCGCTCGCGACCCGGATGCTGTGGCCAGCTTCGGCCCCATGCCGCCGAGCTCAGCCACACGCCCGGTTCTACACCTGGCGGCGGCTGGGCGCTCTGGGCCGCCCGCCGTTCCGCGCTGAGCCGAACCAGGCGCTGCCGCCGACCGTCTCACGCCATCGCCGGAAACGAACGTTTCCGCTACACCGGAGTCGAGATTCCGGTGAGGTCTGACATCGACCCGGATCGTGTAGCGGAACTCAGTGCCGAAATCTACGGTTCGGAACTTCCCGGTGGGGATGAGTTTCGCTACGCTCGACCGGTGGGGCATCTGCTGGGGTACGCGCGCGTGTCCACCGCTGATCAGGACGCGGCGTTGCAGATCGACGCCCTGAATCGGGCGGGGTGCTACCGGGTGTTCGTCGACACGATCTCCGGATCGCTGCAGCAGCGCCCCGAGCTGGACAAGCTGCTCGACCAGCTGCGTCCAGGGGACACCCTGGTGGTGTGGCGCCTGGATCGGCTGGGCCGGTCGATCCGGCACCTGATCGACCAGCTGCAGGTCCTATCCGACCGCGGCGTGGGGTTCCGGTCCCTGCAGGAGACGATCGACACGACCTCCCCAGGAGGACGGTTGGTCTTCCACGTCTTCGCCGCCCTGGCCGAGTTCGAGCGCGACCTGATCCGGGAGCGGACCAACGCCGGCCTGGAGGCCGCCCGCGCACGGGGCCGCACCGGTGGGCGCCCCTCGGCGCTGTCCGGCGACCAGGTCCGGGCGGCCCGGCGGATGTATGAGCAGAAGGACATGACGGTCGCCCAGATCGGTGAGGTGCTCGGGGTTTCCCGCACCACGATCTACCGGGCCCTGAACCGCCCACCCGCTGCGCCGGCCTCGCCGCGACGAGCCACGAGCGCCGTGTAGCAACGTGGATGCGGGCGGGCGGTGGCAGATCCTGCGGCTGCATGTCGAGGACCAGGTCCCGCTCGCCGCGCTGGCCCGGCATCACGGCCTGGGTGTGCGCACGCTGGAACGCTGGCACGCCCGCTACCGCGCAGGCGGCCTGGCCGCCCTGGACCGGACACCGCGGGCGGACGTCGGCGGGCACCGTCTGCCGGCGGAACTCGTCACGCTGATCGAAGGGCTGGGCCTGACCCGGCCCCGCCCACCAATCGCCGCGATCCACCGGACGGTGGTGAAGGTCTGCGCCGGCGCCGACTGGCCGGTCCCGTCCTACGGCGTCGTCCGCTCGATCATCACCGCCCTGGACCCCGGCATGGTCACCCTCGCCCTTGAGGGACCAGGCTCCTACCGGGACAAGTACGAGCTCGCGGTGCGCCGGGCGGCGGACCGGCCCAACGCGATGTGGCAGGCCGACCACACCCTGCTGGACATCGTGCTCGTCGGCACGGATGGCAAGCCGGCCCGGCCGTGGCTGAAAGTCGTCATGGACGACTGCTCGCGCGCGATCTGCGGGTACATGGTCTTCTTCGGCGCGCCGGCCACGATGAACACCGCCTTGGCGTTACGGCAGGCGATCTGGCACAAGAGCGACCCACGGTGGCCGATGTGCGGGATCCCCGAGGTGCTCTACGTCGACCATGGGTCGGACTTCACCAGCGACCACCTGGCCCGCACCACCGTCGACCTGCACATCCGCCTAATCCACTCCGCCGTCGCCCGACCACAGGGGCGGGGCAAGGTCGAGCGGTTCTTTGGAACCGTCAACACCGAGTTGCTCACCACCCTGCCCGGACACCTCCACCACGGTGCCGGGCGCTGGCCGGCGCCGGCCCTGTCCTTGGCCGACCTGGACGGCGTGGTCGGGGCGTTCGTCCTGGACTACAACGACCGCACCCACAGCGAGCTCGGCATCTCGCCGCGGGCGGCGTGGATCGCCGACGGGTGGCTGCCACGCACCCCCGACAGCCTCCAGGCTCTGGACGGGCTGCTGCTCAGCGTGGCCCGATCCAGAACGGTGCGCCGCGACGGCGTCCACTTCCAGGGCCTGCGCTACGTCTCCCCGACCCTCGCCGGCTTCGTCGGGCGCCCCGTGGTCATCCGCTACGACCCCAGAGACATCACCGAGATCCGCGTCTTCGACCACGACCAGTTCCTGTGCGCCGCCGTCGACCAGGACCACCACGGGCGCCAGATCAGCCTCAAGGAAGTCCAGGCCGCCCGCAACGCCCGCCGCCGCGCGCTGCGCCGAGGCATCAACGAGCGGATCGCCATGGTCGGCGCCCACACAACCGACCCCCGTGCCAGGCCACTGCCGCCACGGACCCCAGCCTCGGGCCCGGTGAAGCTCAAGGTCTACAAGGAGGACCTACGGTGAGCGAACGCTTCATCGTGACCAAGGAGCACCGCCGCTTCACCGAGTTCGCCGACTCCGTCCGGCGAGGGCGCACCATCGGGCTGTGCTTCGGACCGGCCGGGGTCGGCAAGACGGTCTCCGCCCGCCGCTACGCCCACTGGGACCAAGCCCACGAGTTGGTCACCGCCTGGGGCCCACGCAGCGACGACGACGCCAAGGTCTACGCCGCCCTGGCCAAGAACCGCACCGCCCTCTACACCCCCGGGGTCCTGACCACCCCGCGGCTGCTACGCGAGGACCTGGACCGGATCATCACGCGCACCAGCATCTGCATCCAGCAGCACCTTGAAGCCCCGGGCCGCGCCCCTGTGGACCGGGGCGGCGCCCGGCGCACCACCAACTACGTCCAGCTCGTCATCGTCGACGAGTCCGAACGTCTCAGCCCCACCGCGCTCGAGCTCCTACGGGACCGCTACGACCGCGACCAGATCGCCCTGATCCTCATCGGCATGCCGGGCCTGGAGAAGCAGTTCAGCCACTACCCCCAGTTCTACAGCCGCGTCGGGTTCGCCCACCAGTACCGCCCCCTGAGCAACGACGAGCTCCTCTTCGTCCTGCAACGCCACTGGCGCACCCTCAGCAAGACTCTCAACCCCGACGACTTCACCGACGCCCAGGCCATCGCCGCGATCAGCCGCATCACCCGCGGCAACTTCCGCCTCCTGGAACGACTCTTCCCCCAGATCGAACGCGTACTGAGAATCAACGAGCTGCAGACCATCACCAACGACGTCGTCGAAGCCGCCGCGAGCACCCTCGTCATCGGGGTCGAGTGAGCCCGCCAGGAATCGGCTGCCGCAGGCCGCCACCTACCGGCGAAGGTCACAACCTCATCGCGGGCCGCAAGCGCATTCTCATGAGCCGTGTTCACGGCAACCTCAGCGTGCGCCCACGCGATGCGCAACTCCTGCACTCGCTGTCGGCGATGTGCGGCGATCACAACCTGGGTCCACGCGTCGCCGCTGTCCTGGTCCGCGAGATCAGCGCTCACGCGCTGCCCTCCTGGCGGAGCGCACCGGCGGGTGGATCGGCCGACCGATCCGGAAGACCGAGAGGGCTCGCCGGTCCGATCCGGGGAGGGCGGCATACACCTTCTCGGCGGTCGTCGGGCAGTCGATGAGTTGGCTGAGCGGGTGCACCGACAGGCCCACGCGACCGGCCGCGAGCCAGGTGCGCAACACCGCGCGCCCCGCCTCGGCGACCGCTGCCGGTTCGGTCGCTGCCGCTGCGGAGGTATGCAGTGCCACGACGCTCCCGATCCCATCCAGTCGGCCCGCCGCCGCGAGCAGCGATGGGCCGCCTAGACGGGACAACGCTCGCCATCCGTTGGGGGACAAGGCAATCCGCAGCGCCCGCGCCTGGATGTCGCTCATGGCGAGGGCCTCGAAGGTCAACCCGTCCTCGGTGTATGCCGGATGCTTCCGGTCCAGGCGCAGCCAGCGCCGCAACTCCTCGACCTGCGCCGGCGTCGAGAAACTCCACCGGTCGGCCTCGGGCAAGAGGACCTCGAGCAGCGCGGGAGGCAGGAGCGATAGGTGGACGTCCTCGCTCAGAGGCGAATCCAGCAGGGCGGCAAGCTCATTGGCGTTGGGCGGCGGGGCGGCATACGGACCCCGCGCCGTGCGCCGGGCCAGCAGGTCCGCAGCCCCGAATTCCCCGTCGCCGCCCGAGGTCCCGACTCGGGTCAGGACGCCCGCGACATGCCGGCGGGCATCGATCGACCACGACATCTCTAGCGCGTGCCTCGTCTCCGAGGCGGCGATGAACACCGACTCCGCGAAGGCTCCCAGCGACAGCCACAGATCGCGGCGGCTCGGATCGGCGACCGTCAGCTCGCACTCGGGGTCCCACCCGAGGATCAACCGGTCACCCTCCGCGGTCAGCCGAGCCGGTTGCGTGTTGTGGGCGCTCGGCGCGCGCTCCCAGACCTCGCGCGCGGCCAGTACGTCGTTGACCCAGCTCATCGGATGTCCTTGCGGTAGAAGGTCGTTCGATGAAGAGGGCGCCCGCCCATCCGTTCATACTGCGCCGCCGAAGCGGCATTCGCATCCTCGACGAAGGTGCTGCGCAAGCGCTGGTAGCCACCAGCCTGCAGGTTGCGGAGCAACTCCTGTGAGAGCAGCGTGAGATAGCCGCGGCCCTGCGCGCTCGGATCGGTGCCCTTGATGATGAGGATCGCGTCCTCGCGGTATCGGCGCTTTGTCGCGAGCAGTGCCACCTGATCCCGCGGCCCGAGCCGCCCGCCCCGAGCCATCATGAAGCGGGACACATCCGGCACGCAGAGCACGAAGGCGACCGTCCGGCCGTGTTGGGTCAGGCGCAGGAAAAGCGATTCGTCGAGGAGGAACGCCAGCCCATCGGTCTGAGCCGCCAGATCATCAGCGGAAATCTGCGTGTAGTACGGCAGGGCAGCGAATGCGCCATTGAGAACGGTCCGCATGGCCTCCAGGTCACGCCCCAGCCGCCAGCGATTCGCCGGCTCCACCCGCAAGCCCTCCGCCGCCAATCGCGCATCGTCGAACCGGAAGACATCCCCGGGATCCAGACCGTCATAGCCCTCGCAGATCCACGTCGCACCCTCGAAACACCTTGTGTAGCCGAGGGATTCATAGGCCTGCGGATAGTTCGGAGGATTCCACGGCGAGTCCATGAAGCCCCGCTCATCAAACCCGGAGGTGATCACGCCCCCGGTTTGATTCGGCAGCAAGGCAACCGGCCCGAGCAGGCTCGTACGGGCCGCCGCGCGGCCGTCGCGTTCCGCTTGACCCAGCAGCGCCCCCAACACCTCGGCATCGGCGAACTCGGTCAGCCCGAACAGTTGCGTGTCCGCCTCGAGGCGGTCGTCCATCGCGGGATTGTGGTGCACACACGTGCGTCCCACGGGTATGCCGTCGCGCAGCGCGAGGTAGTAGGCCACTGGCCCGAAGCGGGCCTGGGGGTGCCGCCCGGTCCACCACGCTCGCAGTTGGGGCTTCAGGATCGGGACATAGTGCTGCGAGCCGTGCAATCGAAGCGGAACCTCAACGAAGGCGTCGAACTGCTCCTCGGTCAGGACGCGGCGAATCTCGATGCGCGACATACGGATCCACTCACACGATCTCGCTCGCCGCGTCGGTCACCGGCTTCGGGCCGGTGTCGTCGGGCAACGGGGTGTAGTTCTCGATGTGTTGCATGACATTCGCCTCGGCCCGCCAAATGCCATTGGTATAGCCATCGGGCTCGGCCGTGAACAGGCGGATATAGCCACCGGTGGCATTCTTGGTGCCCTCGGTGATCCACTGCATCAACTTCCGATGCTCGGGGCTGCGCGCGATCGTCAGCAGGTCCTCGCGGGTCTCGAAATAGGCGATGGTGCCGAGCGTGAACGGCCGCTCCCAATAGACGGTGTGCCAGCAGTAGCCGGGCATACCCTTCATACGCTTCACGAGCTTGCGCCAGGTCCAGGACAGCGTGATCCACGCGCCCAGACCGTTGTATCGAGTCGCCCCGGTGAACATCGCCCCCGATTGCGCGAGGCGCGGCGCTGCCGAGAAGTCGCGGGTTCTCATCCGGCGTCCTTGCGGAAATAGACCTTCTTGATCTTGCTCTGGCCGCCCTCGAAAGGCCCGGTCTCGAAGTCGTGGACCCGGACGCTGATCTGGGTGGAGCTCGGGTCTTCCTCGACCGATTGCCGGAAGTCGCGCGAGACCTTCATCAGGTGCTCGACGATGCCCTTCTCGCAGGCGGCGGCCAATTCCGTCCGGGCCGCTTCGTCGAGATGAACGCCCTCGCGCGTCGCGATATTGACCACCGGCCGGGCATCGAGATCGGCCGTTTCCTCAAGCGTCAGCATGAAAGCCTCGATCTCGGAGGCACGCGAATTGCCTTCGTACAAGCCGTATTCCACGTCCTGCGGATAGATGTTCGCACCCATGAACGACACGGTGGAGTCGGCACGGCCATAGAGCAGCAGCAAGGGCAGTCGCATCCGGTCGATGGCTTGCGCGGCGTCGAAGTCGGCGCGCAGATCGGGGCGCGCCGCGATCAGCCGTTCCAAGTCGGGAAAGGGCAGCAGCTTGGCTTCGTCGCCGATGTTGTAGCGCAATTTCGGGGACAGCACGGTCGTCGAGTTGAGGGTGCACAACAGCTCGTCGTTGTCGTTGACTTCGAGGTAGGTCTCCAGTGGGTTGTACTGGAAGATCATCGGGATCCGCGACTCCGCAGGTCCCAGGATCGCCTCCTTGAAGGCTTCGTCCTTGACGATCTGGTCCCGCAACCACACGGTCACCCGCGACTCGCCGCCGATACCGATCGTCAGGTCGGAGGCGCCATATCCGGACAGCACCCGCTCGAAGCGCTCCTCGCAATAGTCCCGCAGCGCCTCGGTCATGCCTTCGCCGCCGACCATGCCGTAGAGCTTGTAGCTGCCCCAATCGAATCCGATCGAGTCGAGGCGGTCGCGCAGGTCTTTCAAGAAGGGCGGATAGGCCGTGACGAGGTAGTTGTAGTGCGGCCCGAAGTGCGTGATGGTGTCGACGATCTTCTCCAGATCGGGCCCGGTGTTCTTGACCATCGCAATCTTGGCCATCGCGATGCCGGTATTGGTCCCCGTCGCCCAGGCGCCCATCGAATAGGCATTGATGACGAACAGCCGGCGCCGCGGATAGACCTGCGTCGTGAAGCCGGCGACATTGCGATGAATCGTGTCGAGCTCGCGCTTGCCGCGCACCCAGTTGAAGGGCGTGCCGGAGGATCCCGAGGACTCGTCCACGACCGTGCCCACCCGGTCCAGGTGACCGTCCCAGCAGCGCGCCTCCTCCGAGAACTTCTTGACATAGCCGTCCTTGTCGGTCGGCGGATAGCTCGTCAGGTCGAACCAGCGGAACTGAAAGTCGTTGTGCTGCAAGTGTTCTTTGTATGCCGGGACGTCCAGGTAGGCGAACTGGCAGGTCATCCACGCGTGCAGCCGCGCGAAGCTCTCCATCGCCGGGTGGTAGTTCCGCGCGGTCCAGCGCCAGACGGCCGGGTGCACTTTGTAGAGGCCGTATACCTCCGTCAGCGCCCGCGAACTGCCTCGCAGCACCCCACGGCGTATGACGCCCGCCCCCTGTGAGTGCCATGCGGTTGCCGCCAGGCTGCGGCCGCGCGCGGCGATTCCCATCCCCTCGTTGCTCATGCCCGGGACTCTAACGAGCCCTGTCGCGCCGAGGCCTGAGTACCAGAATCCAAAAGTGCGCGACCTCGCGGACCGAGCCGGCCGGGCGTCATACCTGCTGCAGCAGCCGGTCGCGAGCTTCCACCAGCCGCTCGATCTCGACCAGGCTCTGGCCGCGAGTGTCGGACAGCAGCGACATCGAGCGCGACACCAGCGCAGCGGATCGGCGCGCACCGTCGAGCGCTTCCTTGATCTTTCCGCGCACTGACAGGTCGGTGAAAATGTTGTCGAACCACACATCGAGCGTTCGCAGGCCATTGGATAGCGACAGATCGGGCACCGGCACATCCCCGACATCGGCACTCTCGCGGCGGAAGCGCTCAATCGATGCGGCGGCGCGCGAGAGCAGCGCGGAGGCGTCGTCGATCTTGTCGCGCTTGATGGCGCTGGACAGCATCCCGCCGCCGAGGAAAGTGTCATAGGTGCTCCACCCGTCGGCCGAGCCGAGAACCTTCAGCGCGGCGTCGAGATCGCGGGCCGCGCCATCGCCGGCCGCCAGCGCCTCGTCGAGTTCACGCAGCCGCGACCGCGCCGCGGCGAGCCGCTGGGTGATCGCGAAGAGGTCCCGGCCGCCATCGCGGCCCAGTTCGCTGGCCTCCATGCTGTATGCCGCGACCGCCGCGTCATACGTCTGGCTCACGTCCCCGAGGGCGATCCGGCGGCGCCGGACGTCGCTGAGTTGCTCGGTGAGGCGATCGCGATCGCGCACGGCGGCGTCATACGCGATGGATGCGGCGTCGCGCTCGGCGCGCTCGCGCTCCAGATCGCCGAGGCGCGAGCCGCGGATGGAGCCGAAGAGGCGCGAGAGGCTGACGCCTTCGAGGCGCTCGACATCCGCGCTCTCACTGGCAAGCTGCCGGGCCCTCGCCTCGACCGCCGCACCCGCCCTGGCGACCTCGGCGCCCAGGGTCGCGACGAGACCATCGAGGCGGAAGGCTTCGTGCTTGCCCTGCATGGCCGCTTCCAGAGCGGCTCGGCTGGCCAGCGGGGCGCCGTCGGCGAGCTGGGTGGGCATGGTGGCAGGCTGGTCGGCGAACGTCATACCCCTCCGACGCCGAAAGTGCCTGGGTGGTTGCCAGGACGGCCCGCTGATCCGCACCCCGCCGTGGCACCCCGTCGTACCCCTCGCCGCCGACCCGGTCCCCGGGCGATGGTGGGGGATAATCGCTTCTTGTGAGTGTTTCCCTCGGTCTGCCCGCCTTGCCCCCGCCCGTGCTGTCGCCCCGGAAGAAGACGCGCAAGATCCGGGTCGGGAAGGTCGAAGTCGGGGGTGATGCGCCGATCAGCGTGCAGTCGATGACGACGACGCTGACCTCGGATGTCAACGCCACCCTGCAGCAGATCGCCGAGTTGACGGCCGCCGGCTGCGACATCGTGCGCGTCGCCTGCCCGAGCCAGGATGACGCCGACGCGCTGCCGGCCATCGCCCGCAAGAGCCAGATCCCGGTCATCGCCGACATCCACTTCCAGCCGAAGTATGTCTATGCCGCGATCGACGCCGGCTGCGCCGCGGTGCGCGTCAACCCCGGCAATATCCGCCAGTTCGACGACCAGGTCGCCGAGATCGCCAAGCGAGCCAAGGCCGCCGGAACCAGCATCCGGATCGGCGTCAACGCCGGGTCTCTCGACAAGCGCTTGCTGGAGAAGTACGGCAAGGCGACTCCGGAAGCGCTCGTCGAGTCGGCCGTCTGGGAAGCCAGCCTCTTTGAGGAGCACGACTTCCACGACTTCAAGATTTCGGTCAAGCACAACGACCCGGTCGTCATGGTCCGCGCCTACCAAATGCTCTCCGAACGCGGTGATTGGCCGTTGCACCTTGGCGTCACCGAGGCCGGCCCGGCCTTCCAGGGCACGATCAAATCCGCGACGGCCTTCGGCGCCCTGCTGTCCCAAGGCATCGGCGACACCATCCGCGTCTCGCTCAGCGCTCCTCCGGTCGAGGAGGTCAAGGTCGGCATCCAGATCCTGCAGTCGCTCAACCTGCGCCCCCGCAAGCTCGAAATCGTCTCTTGCCCCAGCTGCGGCCG
Source organism: Nostocoides veronense (assembly GCF_039531185.1). Taxonomy (NCBI): domain Bacteria; kingdom Bacillati; phylum Actinomycetota; class Actinomycetes; order Micrococcales; family Intrasporangiaceae; genus Nostocoides; species Nostocoides veronense. The sequence continues at coordinate 33,090 of NZ_BAAAPO010000042.1, read as the reverse complement.
GGCCCAGGTCGATGTCTACAAACTGGCCGAAGAGGTCACCGCGGGACTCGAGGGCATGACTGTCCCGCTGCGCGTCGCCGTCATGGGCTGCGTCGTCAACGGCCCCGGCGAGGCCCGCGAGGCCGATCTCGGTGTCGCGTCCGGCAATGGCAAGGGCCAGATCTTCGTCAAGGGCGAGGTCATCAAGACCGTCCCCGAATCCCAGATCGTCGAGACGCTCATCGAAGAGGCCATGCGCCTGGCCGAGGAGATGGGCGAGCCGCTAGACGACAGCGAGGCGGGCGCGCCGACGGTCTCGGTGGGCTGAGCCGCGCGAGGGATCGCTGGGGAGGGAACGGCATACTCCCGGCGCCGCAGGCGATTTGGGCACCCCAATCCGTGACGGGGGCGCCCGGACACGGCAGGCTAGGGTCCGTGCTGCGCACTCGGACGCCCATTCGGGTTCTGGGCGCCTCCGATATGGGGGCGGCCATGGACCTGTGCGCGCGCAATCCGGCCGACAACTGCTTCGTCGCCGCCCGGCTGATCGAGGGCGGGCTGACCGGTCCCGGATCGCATGTGGTGGGGGTGTATGACGGGGCGGAACTGGTCTCCATGTGCTTCGCCGGCGCCAATGTCGTGCCCGTCGAGACCACCCCGCGCACGCGCAGCGCGATCGCCGACCGCGTGCGCAAATGGCACCGGCGAGCGGCCTCCTTCCTCGGCCCGGCCGAGCAGGTGCTGCCCCTGTGGGAATTGTGCGAGGTCGGCTGGGGGGCCGTGCGGGACGTGCGCTCGCCGCAGCCGCATCTCGCGACGACCCGGCCGCCATCGCAGGTCGGGGTCACCGCCGATCCGCGGGTGCGCCTCGCGCGGCTCGATGAGGCCGATTTGGTGCTGCCCGCCGCTGAGCACATGTTCACCCAAGAGATCGGCTACCCGCCCTATCGCGGCAACCCGCGCAGCTACCGCACCTTGTTGGAGAAGCTCATCGATCGCCGACATACCTATGTGATCGTCGAACGGGGCCAGGTGATCTTCAAGGCAGATTTGGGGTCCGTCGCGCTCGGTTGCGCCCAGATTCAGGGCGTGTGGGTGCACCCCGAGCGCCGGGGCGAGGGGCTGGGGACCGCCGCAATGGCCGGAGTAGTCGAGAATGTTCTACACGACGTGGCCCCAATGGCGACGCTCTATGTCAATCACTACAACTTGGCGGCGCGAGCCACCTACGAACGGATCGGTATGCAGCAAATCGGCACCTTCGCCACGGTGCTCCTGTGAGCGGGGACAAGAAGCCTCGCTGGAGCACGGCCAAAAAGGCCCAGGCGAAGAAAACGAGCACCGATTCCGCGAAGGCCCGCCGCAGCGGGGTCGAGGCACCGAGGCTGAAGAAACCACGCTGGGTGGACGGCTCGCCCGCCCGCCCCACCTCGGCGGACAAGGGTCGCCCTTCGCGCTTCACTCGCGAGGAGTCCGCGCCGACCCGCAGCAGCCGGTATGACGACCGGCCCGCCCGCAGCCGCGACGATCGGTCCCGCGGCGATCGCCCGTCATATGGGGGCCGGGATGATCGGCGTCCGGCCTACCGGGATCGCGACGAGCGCCCGAGCTATCGGGATCGTGACGATCGGCCCCGCGGCGATCGCCCGTCATATGGCGGCCGGGATGATCGGCGTCCGGCCTACCGGGACCGCGACGACCGGCCGAGCTATCGGGATCGTGAGGACCGAGGCCGGGGTGAGCGGCCCGCATACCGTGACCGCGACGAGCGACCCGCCTACCGCGATCGGCAAGACCGCCCGAGCTATGGCAGCCGGGACAACCGCGGTAGTGGTGACCGTCCCGCCTACCGTGACGACCGGCGCCCGGCCTACCGGGACCGGGACGATCGAGCGCCTGCTCGAGACCGCGATGATCGCCGGCCGAGCTATCGCGACCGGGACGAACGGCCCAGCTATCGCGACGACCGCGGAACAGGCGACCGCGCGGCATACCAGCGCCGCGACGACCGGCGCCCGAGCTATCGAGATCGGGACGACCGCCCGCGCTATCGCGAACGCGACGGCGGCAACCGGGACAGGGGCAGCCGGGATGATCGGCCGGCATACCGGGACCGCGACGAGCGTCGCCCGAGCTATCGCGACCGCGATGGCGGGTCGCGCGACGACCGGCCGGCATACCGGGACCGCGACGAGCGTCGCCCGAGCTATCGCGACCGCGATGGCGGGTCGCGCGACGACCGGCCCGCATACCGCGACCGCGACGAGCGAGGTGGGTATGACGCGCGGCCCCCGCGCCGGCCGATCGGCCGCTATTCCGACGGGCCGCACCACGAGCCGCGACCGGTCCGCGAGGACCGCACGCGTGGGCAGTGGACGCCCGAGACGATCGCCGCCCCCGCGCCGGCCCCGGCTGCCGCGGAGCACGACGGGCCCAGTTTCAGCGAGCTCGGTCTGCCGGACGCGATCGTCAACGCGCTCGCCGCCCGGGGCATCCGCACGGCCTTCCCGATCCAGGCGGCGACGATCCCCGACGCCCTCGCGGCCAAGGATCTGCTCGGCCGCGGCCAGACCGGGTCCGGCAAGACGATGGCCTTCGGGCTGCCGACGCTGGCCCGGCTGAGCCAGGGCCAGACCACGCCGAACCGGCCGCGCGCGATCGTTCTGGTGCCGACGCGCGAGTTGGCGCTGCAAGTGTCCGATGCGCTCGAGCCGATCTCCCGCGCGGTCGGAGTCAGCCAGAAGGTCGTGGCCGGCGGTATGCCGTATCCACCGCAATTGACCGCGCTCGATCGCGGGGTCGACCTCGTCGTCGCCACGCCCGGCCGGTTGCAGGACCTCATCGAACGCGGCGCCGCGATCCTGGACAATGTCGAGATCGTCGTCCTCGACGAGGCCGACCACATGGCCGACCTCGGCTTCCTGCCGGAAGTCACCGAGATCATGGATCTGGTCCCCGAGGGCGGCCAGCGGCTGCTCTTCTCGGCGACGCTCGATAAGGGCATCGACGACCTCGCGGCCAAATATCTCGTCGACCCGGTCACCCACTCCACGGACGATCCGACCGCCGCGGTGAGCACAATGGAGCACCGGGTGCTGCTGATCGAGCCGAATATGAAGAAGACGTTGACGGCTCAGATCAGTGGCAAGCCTGGCAAGACGCTGATCTTCGTGCGCACCCAGCTCGGGGCCGACCGAGTGGCAAGTCAGTTGCGAGAGAGCGGGATTCTGGCCGGCCCAATCCACGGTGGCCTGAACCAGTCGGTGCGCAACAAGGTGCTTGAAGCCTTCAAGGACGGTCGTCTGGAGGTGCTCGTCGCGACCGATGTCGCGGCCCGCGGCATCCACGTCGACGATGTCTCGCTCGTGGTGCAGGTCGACCCGCCGGCCGACCACAAGACCTATGTGCACCGCGCTGGCCGCACCGCCCGCGCCGGCTCGGCGGGCTCGGTCGTCACCCTCGCGCTCCCGCACCAGCGGCGGGCGATGGAGAAGATCATCGACGAGGTCGCCCTCTCGATCAGCCCCGAAAAGCTGGACGCCCGCTCGGCGGCCGCCGAGGGTGTCGAGCCCACCCGCGGTCCCGTGCCGGAGGAGGTATGGCAGTCGATCATCGCCCCGCGCCCGAACCGCGGTCGTCGTGGTCCCGGCCGGCCCCGGCCCGATGGTGCCCGCCGCCCCCGCCACGACGGCCCTCGCCGCCCGCGCTACTGATTCACGGATCTATCAACCGACCTACCGCCTGGTATTGGCTGTGATCACGGCCAATACCAGGCGGTAGCGCGATCGATAGCGGCGGTGCATTCGAGAGGATGGGGCCGCGTCACCTCGGGGTGGCGCGGCACGAAAGAGAGGCAGCACGCCGATGACCGGTTTCACCCCGACACGGGCAGAACGATTGCAGCGCAAGGCTTTTGAGGCTCTGCTCGCCTTGCCCGACCGGCTGCGTCGGCGGGCCGACCTCAAGCCGCGGATCGTCGACGGCCATCGACTCGACCCGGATACGCATATCGGCCTCGCGATCATGTCCAAACTCCCGCAGCCAGAGTTCGACGAACTGCCTGTCCCTGAGGCACGCCGGGCACTCGCCCTGGAGTCGTGGATGTTCTCGGGCTCAGAACGCCGGGTCGCGAGCACGACGGAGCTGCAGATCCCCGGCCCGGGCGGTCCGATCCCCGCGCGCCTCTATAAGCCCTTCCGTCCCGCGGGGCAGACCGGCCCGCTGCCGCTGCTCATCTACTTCCACGGCGGCGGCTGGGTGCTCGGCGATATCGACACGCACGACCCGGGCTGCCGCTTCCTCGCCACGCATGCCGAGGTCGCTGTGCTCAATGTCGGCTATCGCCTCGCGCCCGAGCACCGCTTCCCAGCGGCCGTCGACGACGCCGTGGCGTCCTTCCGCTGGGCGCACGAACACGCCGCTGATCTCGACATCGACGCCGGCCGGATCGCCGTTGGCGGCGACAGCGCCGGAGGCAATCTGGCGGCGGTCGTCTCCCAGGTGACCACGCGCGAGGGGGGTGCCCGGCCGGCATACCAACTGCTCGGGGTGCCCGTCACCCACATCGGCGCCCAGACGCGCTCCCGCGAGCTGTTCGCCGAGGGCTACTTCCTGACCAAGGACAATATGGATTGGTATGAGGCGCACTATCTCGGCCCAGATGGTGACCCCAGCGATGTGCGCGCTTCGCCGCTGCTCGCCGAGGACTTCCGTGGCCTACCGCCGGCCTATGTCGCCGTGGCAGGCTTCGATGTGCTGCGCGACGAGGGCATCGCGTATGCCGGGAAGTTGCGCGCCGCGGGCGTGCCCGTCACCCTGCGCGTCCACGAGGATGCGGTGCACCCGATGCTGACGATGCTCGCCGCGCCGCTGGGCCAGCGGGTGCTCGCCGAAACCGCCGCCGCCCTGCGCGCCGCCCTCGCTGCTGACCCGCTCTAAACACCGAGCGGACCTAAACACCGAGCTACCGCCTGGTATTGGCGGTGATCACGACCAATACCAGGCGGTAGGCCAGTCGTTAGCGGGCGGCGGCACGGCCACGAGCTGCGCAAGCTCGATCAAGTTTCCCGGGTCGGACGCGCCCATGCTGGGTCGTATGACGCACCACGAGGACACCTTCGGCGCCTTTGTCGAGGTGCTGGCCGACGGCCTGGACCGCGACTGGGATGGCGGCGAGTTCGCTCACCGTTTGCATCTCTCGCGCTACCACCTGGACCGGATCGTCAGCTCCGTGGCCGGTGAGCCGCCGCAGACCCTGCGTCGCCGCATCCTGCTGGAGCGTGCGGCATACCGGCTCATCTCGACCGACCGCAGCATCCTCGATGTGGCGACCGAGGCGGGCTATGGCTCGCATGAAGCATTCACGCGGGCGTTCCGCCGGGCCTTCGGCGACCCGCCGGCCCGCTGGCGCCGTCACCCCGACTCCATTCGGATCGCCGCACCTGGCGATGTCCACTTCCACCCACCCGGCGGCCTCCGGTTGCCGACAACCCGAAAGGTCACTGCCATGGATCTGTTGACGCGCATGGTCGAACACCACATTTGGCTCGTCTCCGAAATGATCGAGGTCGCCGCCCGCTTGGAGGATTCGGCGCTCGATCTGCAGATCGAACTGTCCGTCGATGACGACGAGCAAACGATTCGCAGCCTGCTCTCGCGCCTGGTCGGTCAGATGGGGATGTGGAATGCCGCACTGGCCAATCGCGAGTATGACTGGTCGGTCGAGGAGCACGAATCGGTCACCTCGCTGCGCCGACGACTCGCCGAGGAAGGCCCGGCCTTCCTGACCGCGGTGCGGGCGGCCATTGATGATCAGCGGCTCGACGACACCTTCGTCGACGCCCTGTGCGAGCCCGCCGAAGTGTTCACTTATGGCGGCATGATCGCCCACGTTCTGACCTTTGCGGCGCACCGGCGCACGCTGGTCGCCCTGGCGCTGAAATCGGCCGGCGAGGGCGACCTGGGCTGGGGCGATCCGATGCGCTGGGTCGCCGAGGCGCCCGCCTGAGGCCCCCCTTCCGAACCCTTGCTAGCAATAGTTGGTCAACTGTGAGCACCTTGCACAGTGCGCACAGTTGACTAACGTGTGCTGACTTTGGCCACTAGACCCGGCCGGCCGCCCGCAGCGCGGTCTTGATCATCGGCAGTTGCATCGGCAACCGCGCGAGCGTGCCGGCAAAGGCGGCATTCGAAGCATTGCCCGCCACGCGCTGGGCCCGCTTGCCGTGGTCGACACTCATCTGCACATTGGCGGGGAAGACCGCGACGAGCAGCGCCGCGCTAGCCAGACCGGCGGCCTTGCGGGTACGCGGGTGCAGCAACCCAGCGGCGCACGCCAGCTCGGCGACGCCTGAGACGTAGACGAGTTCGCGCTTGCGCGGCAACATCTTTGGCACGATGCCCTCGAAATGCTGCGGTCGCACAAAGTGCGTCACGCCCGAGGTGGCGAAGAGCGCCGCGAGCGCGGCGATGTCCTTGGTCAACGGTGCGGGAGCCATGCCGCCACGCTACGCGCCGACGTCGACGTCTGCGCGGTGAGGGCCCCGACGCGCGAGCCAGCTCCGGAGGCGGCTCGGGGTAATGGAGTCGAGTGGGCTTGGCTCCGCTCGTTATCCTTGAGCGGTTGCCCACCCCCAGCCAGGAGAACCCCTGTGGCCATGCGTATGTCGTCCCTGTTCCTGCGAACCCTTCGCGAGAACCCGGCGGACGCGGAGGTGCCGAGCCACCAACTGCTCGTGCGCGCGGGCTACATCCGGCGCGTCAGCCCCGGCATCTACACGTGGCTGCCGCTTGGGCTGAAGGTCCTCAAGCGCGTAGAGACGATCGTGCGCGAAGAGATGGACGCGATCGGCGCGCAGGAATTGCTCTTCCCGGCGCTGCTGCCGCGTGAGCCCTACGAAGCGACCGGCCGCTGGACTGAATACGGCCCCAACGTTTTTCGCCTCAAGGACCGCAAGGATGGCGACTACCTCCTCGGCCCGACGCACGAGGAGATGTTCACGCTCGCGGTCAAGGACATGTTCTCTTCGTACAAGGATCTGCCGGTCTCGCTCTACCAAATCCAGATCAAGTACCGCGACGAGGCCCGCCCGCGCGCTGGCATCCTGCGGGGCCGCGAGTTCATCATGAAGGACTCCTACTCCTTCGATATCGACGAGGCGGGGCTCGACAAGAGCTACCAGCTGCATCGCGACGCCTATGTCCGCATTTTCGACCGCCTCGGCTTCCATTACGTCATCGTCCAGGCTATGGCCGGCGCCATGGGCGGTTCCAAGAGCGAGGAGTTCCTCGCGACCGCCGAAAACGGCGAGGACACCTATGTCCGCTGCGCCAATTGTGGGTATGCCGCGAATGTCGAGGCCGTGCGCGTCCCCGCCCCCGAGCCGGTGTCGTATGCGGACCTGCCGGCCGCCCACGCCGAGGACACTCCCGATACTCCGACCATCGAAACCCTTGTCGCGCATCTCAATTCGGCCTTCCCGCGCGAGGACCGAGAGTGGACGGCTGGCGACACGCTCAAGAATGTCATCGTCATGCTCGTCCACCCGGACGGCACCCGCGAGCCGTTGGCGATCGGTGTTCCCGGCGACCGCGAGGTCGATGAAAAGCGGCTTGCCGCCCAGGTCGAGCCGGCCGTCGTCGAGGCCTTCGATGAGGCGGCCTTCGCGGCGAATCCGGCGCTGGTCAAGGGCTATATCGGCCCGGGCGCGCTGGGCGCCGAGGGCAGCGCCAAGGTCCGCTACCTCCTCGACCCGCGGGTTGCGGAGGGCACCTCGTGGGTGACCGGCGCCAACGAACAGGGCCGCCACGTCATCGGGCTCGTCGCCGGCCGCGACTTCACCGCCGATGGGACGATCGAGGCCGCTGACGTCCGACCCGGCGACGCTTGCCCGTCGTGCAGCGAGGGCTTGGAGTCCGCGCGCGGCATCGAGATGGGCCACATCTTCCAGCTCGGCCGCAAATATGCCGAGGCGCTCGACCTGAAGGTCCTGGACGAGAACGGCAAGCTCCAGACGGTGATCATGGGCTCCTATGGCGTCGGTGTCTCGCGCGCCGTCGCTTGCATCGCCGAGGGCAATCACGACGACTTCGGTTTGGTCTGGCCGCGCAATATCAGCCCGGCAGATGTCCACATCGTCGCGGCCGGCAAGGATGACACGATCCTGACCTATGGCGAGGAACTCACCCGCGCACTGCAGGCCGAAGGCATCGAGGTGCTTTTCGACGATCGCAAGCAGGCCAGCCCCGGTGTGAAGTTCAAGGACGCCGAACTGATCGGCATCCCGACGATCGTCGTGGTCGGCAAGGGCCTGGCCGAGGGCACCATCGAGATCAAGGACCGACGCTCCGGGGAGCGTCGCTCGGTCAGCACCACCGACGCTCTCGCCCAGATCCGGGCCGAGATCGCGCGCTGACGCGAGCGGCTAGCTACGGCCGGCCAGCGCGTAAGCAATCCGTAAGGCCACGACCTGGGTCGACGGCGGGTCGACCAGAGCCTTCACCTGGAGCGGCGGCCTCCTAAAGACTCTGCCTGGCGGTGATGGCTCGTCAGCGAACGCCATCAACGACGCCGGCGTCGTCGCCGGCCAAGCGGGGCTGGGCAAGGATCCAGATCGAGCAGTCATCTTCCGATCCGGCACCGTGACCTACCTTCCCGTCGGCGTCGGGTCGACAGCGACGGATATCAACGGGATCGGGCACGTAGTCGGCAGCCGGAAGGTCGCGGGCGGTTATCTCGCCGGATTCTTCTGGAATGGCTCCTTGGCCCGGACCTTGCGCGCGCCGAACGAACTCAATCCGCAGGCGGTGGCGGTCAACGCGGACGACGTCATCGTCGGGAACAGCGAGTTCCAATACGGCAGGTACGACGCCCATGCCCTCTTGTGGTCCTCGCCCGGCGAGCTCCCATCAACTCTGCCCCGACTCAGCGAATGGCCCGTGGCGGCGGCCGATATCAACGATGCGGGTGTCGTTGTCGGCTCGGAGACGAGCTACGCGACCGGATATCCCCAAAGTCGCGCTGTCATCTGGCGCTGACCGCGGCCGGCCGCCCCCGCGGCTCTACAGTTGCGGCGTGACGCAAGACCGAGGCGCGATCGAGGCCGTCATCTTCGACTGGGGCGGCACGCTGACGCCGTGGCACGAGGTCGACCTCGGCGAGCAGTGGCGGGTGTACGCGCGGGAGGTGCACGGCATCCCCCTGGACTCGGCGGACGTGCCCGAGGCGGACCTCGCCGCGGCACACGAGTTGGCCGAGCGGGTCCTCGCGGCCGAAGCCACAGCGTGGGCCCGTGGGCGCTCAGAGCATTCGAGCGCCCATCTCGAGGCGATCCTGCGCGACGCCGGCGCCGATCCGGAGCACGACCGGCACCTGCTGGCGCTCGCGGCATACCGGCGCTTCTGGGAGCCGCACACGGTCACTGACCCGCAGGTGCGCCCGTTGTGGGAAGGCTTGCGGGACAGAGGTATTCGTGTCGGAGTCCTGTCCAACACGATCTGGACGCGGGACTACCATCGCGAGATCTTCGCCCGGGACGGCGTGCTCGAACTGCTCGACGGGGACGTCTATTCCTCGGAGATCCACGTCGTCAAACCACATGCCGAGGCGTTTGAGGGGGCGCTTGCCGCCGTCGGCGCGCGACCGGAGCGATCGGTCTATGTCGGCGACCGGCTCTTCGAGGACGTCTGGGGACCGCAACAGATCGGGATGCGCGCGATCTGGATCCCGCACTCGGACCTGCCGCAGGTCCAGCGCGTGGCCGTCGACGCGACTCCCGACGCGACCGTGCAGCAACTCCTGGACATCCTCCAGGTGGTGGATGCGTGGCGCTGAATGACGCGCCAATCGAGGTATGGCTCGGACTCGCGGCGCTCGGCGCAGGCTGGGTGGATGCCGTCGTCGGCGGCGGCGGGCTGATCCAGATCCCGGCACTGCTGATCGGTGTGCCTGGAGCGAGCCCGGCACAGGTGTTGGCGACCAACAAACTCTCCTCGATCACCGGCACCCTGAGCAGTTCGATCACCTACTTCCGCCGGGTGCGACCCGACCTGCGCACTGCCCTTCCCATGGCCATCGTTGCCTGCGCGGGCGCTATCGGCGGCGCCTTCATCGGCGTGCATATCCCCAAAGCCGCCTTCACCCCCATCGTGCTCGTGATGCTCCTTCTCGTCGGTGCATACACCCTCCTCAAGCCCGATCTCGGATCGGTGACTGCCTTGCGGCACAGCGGCATTCGGCATACTGCCCTTGCCATGATGACGGGCCTGCTCATCGGCGTCTATGACGGGGCCCTCGGCCCGGGCACCGGCTCATTCCTCGTCTTCGCCATCGTCGGCCTGCTCGGCTATGCCTTCCTCGAAGCCACCGCGAAGGCCAAGATCGTCAACCTCGCGACCAATATCGGCGCCCTCGCGGTCTTCATCCCGGGTGGCCACGTGATGTGGCGGGTCGGCCTCATCATGGCCGGCTGCAATCTCATCGGGGGGTATGTCGGCGCCCGCACCGCCGTCGCCCGAGGATCCGGCTTCGTGCGCGCCGTCTTCATCGCCGTCGTCGTCGCGTTCGTGCTCCGCCTGGGCTACGACATCCTCACCTGATCGCGTTATGTCCGCGCGTCTCGAACGCCGACCAGCCCCAGGCCGAGCAAGGTTGCATCGGAGGTCAGGAGCGTGAGGCCGATGCTGGCGGATTGCGCGAGCAGCATTCGATCGAAGGGATCATGCCGGGCAAGCTGTGGAAAGTCCGTCAGCCGCGCCGCGGCCTCCGCGTCCAGAGGAAGCTCCCTCAGTCCCGCCCGTTCACACGCCTCCGCGAAATCGGGGAGAGGGGCCAGTTTGCCCAACATCGTTTTGATCGAGATCTCGACCACGGAAACCGCTGAATAGCAAGCGATCTCAGCAGCTTGGATCAGCAGGCGGCTGCCTTGACCAAGACGAGGGCTGTCCATCAATACCCATAGGGCGGCATTGGTGTCCAGGAGGAGTCGACGGGGCGCGCTCACGATCACACGCCTAGGAAGAGCTGCTGAATGTCATCGTCTGTGCCGTCAAAGATCGCTGGGTCGACCGAGCGCTGACTCCACCCGTCAACACCGAAGCACACGATGTCGGCGTGGTGAATCACCAGGTCCACCACCGGCTTCCCTGCGCGAGCGATCGTCACCTGCTCCCCGGCAAGCACGGCCTCGATGAGCCGTGACAGCTGTGTTTTGGCCTCGTGCACATTGACTTGGACGGTCATGGACTAAGTCTAGCCAAGTCCGGGCGCACCCCTGGGAAATTCACGTAGGTGCGGCATGGGGCCGTCACAGGCTCCCCACAGGGAGCGGCCCGAGTTTTCTCGGTATGACAGCGACCGCCGCCCCCGCGCACCTCGCCACCGTGGTCGACGAGCCCGTCCAGTGGGTCGGCGCGAGTGCCGGCAGCCCGCGACCGGCCGCGCCAGCACCAGCCTCGGTGCGGCATACGCCGGCGTGGTGGCGCGACACCTCGGGAGCCGCGCTCTGGGCGCTGCTCCTCGGCGTCACCGCGCTGTGGGTGCACGGCAGCGGGTTGCAGGATGTTGGCACGATCGCCGGATTCCTCACCAGCTTCGGCCGGCTGACCGGCCTGGTCGCCTCGGCCCTGCTGCTGGTCCAGGTCTTCCTCATGGCGCGCATCCCGTGGTTCGAAAGGGCTTGGGGCCAAGACGAACTCGTGCGCAGTCATCGCCTCATCGGGTTCACATCCTTCAACCTGATGCTGGCTCACATCTTCTTGATCACCCTCGGCTATGCCGCCGCCTCGAAGGCCGGGCTGTGGGCCACGATCGTCGACTTCACCGTCAACTACCCGGGCATGCTGCTCGCGATCGCCGGAACGCTCTGCCTCGTGATGATCGTCGTCACCTCGATCCGCGCCGCGCGCGCCCGGCTGCGCTACGAGTCCTGGCACCTGATCCACCTCTACGGCTATCTCGGGGCTGGCCTCGCGCTCCCGCACCAGTTGTGGACCGGGCAGGAGTTCCTGTCCTCGAAGGCCGCGACGATCTTTTGGTGGAGCTTGTATGCCGTCACCCTCGCCGCCGTGCTCATCTGGCGCGTCGCTGTGCCCCTGGTGCGCTCCCGCCGCGCTGCCCTGCACGTCGTCGACGTCCGCGCTGAGGCGGCGGATGTCACCACCGTGACCCTGCAGGGCCGGGGCTCGCACCGGCTCAAGGCCCAAGGCGGCCAGTTCTTCAACTGGCGCTTCCAGGACGGGGCCGGCTGGACGCGCGCCAACCCCTACTCGCTATCGGCGGCGCCCCTCGACGACACGATGCGGATCACGGTCAAGCACCTCGGCGATGGCAGCGCCCGCCTCGCCCAGCTGCCGATCGGCACCAAAGCGCACATCGAGGGGCCATATGGCCGCCTGCACCCCGGCGTCCGCACGCGCTCCAAGGTCTTGCTGCTCGGGGCTGGCATCGGTATCACGCCGCTGCGCGCCATCCTTGAATCGCTCCCCGCGAACGTCGGCCAGGTGACGGTTGTTCATCGGGTCAGCGACCGTCGCGAGACGGTGCTCGGATCGGAGATCGAGCAGCTGACGCAGGAGCGGGGCGGCCGCTACCTCGTCCTGGACGGGCACCGGATCCCCGGACGTGACTCCTGGCTCCCCGCCAGTGTCGCCGCCCTCGGCGATGTCGAGGCCCTGCGTCGCCTGGTCCCGGATGTCACTGAGCACGACGTTTTCATCTGCGGCTCCGGGCCGTGGATGGCCGCCGCCGAGAAGGCCGTTCGGGAGGCGGGCGTGCCGCAGGACGCCATTCACATCGAACACTTCGCCTACTAATACGCTCCCAGGAGAAGACCCACCATGCGCCGAATCACGCTCTGGCTGCTCAGCACACTGAGCGCTATCGTCCTGCTCTTCAGTTATCCCACGTCGCGTAACGCCGACACGGCAACCGCCGCCGTCGCGCCGACCGACGCGAACGCGACGACCGACGCGAACGCGACGACCGACGCGAACGCGACGACCGACGCCGCGTCGTCCGCAGCAACCCAAGACACAACCGCTGCGGCGTCGAGCGCGCAGGACGCGACAACCCAGTCCTCCAGTGAGCCGCCCACAAGCAGTAGCGCGTCGAGCTCGACCTCGTCCAGCACCTCCAAGACGAGTGGGTCGGGGGCCACGACCTACGCGGGTGACGCGGTCATGACCCGCTGGGGTCTGGTGCAGGTCCAAATCACCGTTGCCGATGGCAAGATCACGAAATCCGATGTGCTGCAGATCCCATGGGACAACCCCCGCGATCAGCAGATCAACTCGTATGCCGTGCCGATCCTCAACCAGGAGGCCGTCACCGCCCAAAGTGCGAGCATCGACATGATCTCGGGCGCCACGGTGACCTCGGTCGGGTACACCCAGTCGCTGCAGTCGGCGATCGACCAGGCGCACCTGGCATGACCGCGATCACCGCCCCGCTGGCCCTTCGACCGATCATCGAGCGCCGGGCCTTCGTCGAGATCATCATGGGTATGCCGATCTCCTTGCACATCAAGGCAATTGATGTTCAGCGAGCCGACATCGAACAGGCCGCGGCGAATGTCTTTGCGACCTTGCGCAAGGTCGACGACCTCTTCAGTCTGTGGCGCAGCGATAGCGAACTGAGCTTGCTGCAAGCGGGCGCGGTGATCGCGGGCGAGGCCCACGAGTGGCAGGCCGAGATTGTCGACCTATGCCTGGAGGCCGAAGAGCGCACCGGTGGCCTGTTCACCGCCTGGCGCAACCACGAGGGTGCGCGGCCGGCATACGACCCCACCGGCCTCGTCAAAGGCTGGGCGGTTGAGCAGGCGGCCGCCATGCTGCGTGTCGTGCCCGGAATCTCGTTCTGCCTCAACGCCGGTGGGGACATGGTGATCGGCCATGGCCCCGGTATGCGAGGCGTCGCGCCGGCCTGGACGATCGGGATCGAAGACCCGCGCCAGCCTGATGCCATCGCCGCCACCGTCGAGGTCGTCGAGGGCGCCGTCGCGACCTCCGGCAGTCGCGCCCGCGGCGCGCACATCACCGATCCCCGCACCGGGGCAGTCGTATGCCGCGACGGCAGCGCCACGGTCGTCGGCCCAAGCCTGGTGTGGGCCGATGTCTGGGCCACGGCGGCCTTTGTCGATCCCACGTGGGCGCGGGAACTGATAGCGGGGGAGGCCTCCGCATACTCCCTGACCGTCCTGTGAGTTCCGTTGCCGCGGTGTAGTTTTGCGCGATGCGGGGGAGAGGGATCGCGGCGCTGATGCTGCTCGCCCTGGCCCTCGGGCCGGGGACGAGTTGGCTCAACCACCAGGACACTCGGTGGGCTCAGGCGGTCAGTGCCGCCCTCGGCACGGGCTGGGCGTGGGCGGTGGCGGCGGTGCTCGCGGGCTGGCTGGTCACCCCGCGCGCCGGCGGTCGTCTGCGCTGGGCGGCGCTGGGCGGCGCGGGGGTCCTGGTCCTTGCCGTGCTCGGCTACTACGCGAGCGACTACGCCTACGACAGAAGTTCCTCGTCCGTCTCCTCGCAGCAGCTCCCGCCGGGTATGCCGATTCCAGACCCCCTCGCCACGGCGTGGGCCGACGCGCGGTTCTGGCTGATGGGGGCGCTGCTCACGGGCCCAGCCTTGGGTGTGCTGGGTGCGCTCACGCGGCGGAACGGGCGCACGGCTTTGCTGGCCGCGCTCGCGGTGCCGCTGCTCCCGATCGCCGAACTGACGATGCTGGTTCACACGGCGGCGCCGCAGACCGCGCAGGATCGGTTCGGCTTGCGCGTGCGCATCGTGACCCTGGCGCTCGCCCTCGTCTGGCTCATCACGGTTCCCATCGTGCAGCGGGCCCGGGAGGCAAAGTCACCGCGTCACCCCTGATCTCGCGATCGCGGATTCTCTCCCACCCGGTGGCCGTCTGCAGCCGGGGTAGGTAGCACTGCGTCTTCTTCCGCGTGGACTACGTATGCCGCCGTCGGGATTTACGCAGGCGTGACCTGGCCGTTGCCCAATCTGCCCTCCGGGTAGCCGGATTGGATTGACAGACTGCCTAGCACCGCAGTCGAACAGGACGACTGCTGACGAGGAGGGCAAGACCATGACTGCCGAAACGGGTTTGGCTGTAACCGCATTGATCGCCGCCTTGTATGGCGTGGGCTTCGCGGTGCTGCCGAAGTTCGTGGACTGGCCGCGTTCCAGCCGCGTCTACACGATGGGCGGTGCGGCGCTCGTTGCCGCTGCTGGGCTCCTCCTCGTCCTCATTCCGTGGATGGGAGATCGGGCATGAGCAAGGAACAGAGTCGAGTGATCGTCGCGACCCTGGCCATCATCTATGGCCTGGGCGTCGCCTTCGGGCAGAACCTGATCGACAACGAGACCTTCTGGAAGGCGTGGCTTATGGTCGGCGCCTTCGTGGTCGGCGGTGCCTGGCTGGTGTTGATGGTGCTGCCCCGCGGCCGACGCGAAGTCGAATCCAGCTAACGTCTTCGTGCCCGCGGGCGGCTGGACCGAGGCGTCAGCGGGGACGGTCGCTAGCCACCATGGGCTGGAAGCCTGGGCAACTCAGCACCGGCAGGCGCGGATAGCGGGGGAAGCGTTCGTCCCTCGCGGCCAGTCCGCAGCGCAGGTAGATCGTGCCCTTGTTCGTTGGCCGGACCAGCGCGTGGGCGCACTCGGCACAGAAGCCTGCCTGGATTGTGTAATCCACTGCCCGTCAGGCGGATTCGCTCGGCGGCTCGATGTCGACTTGCGGCGGCAAGTCCGCGACGCCCACCGGGCAGCTGAGACCATTCGGGCCGTGATTGCAGTAGCCCGCAGGGTTCTTGTGGAGGTACTGCTGGTGGTAGTCCTCGGCATACCAAAAGGTCCCGGCCTCGGCGGCGGGCCGCTCCTCGGTCGTAATGTCGCCGGCGCCGGCCTTGATCAGCTCGCCCTGGAAAGCGGCGTGCGTGCGTCGCACCGCGGCCTCCTGGCCGGGGGTGGTCCAGTAGATCGCCGAGCGGTACTGCGTGCCGATGTCATTGCCCTGGCGGTTGGCCGTCGTCGGGTCGTGGTTCTCCCAGAAGGCTTTCAGGATCTGACCAGCGGAAATGCGCGCGGGATCATAGGCCACGAGGACCGCTTCGGTGTGGCCGGTCTGCCCGGTGCACGTCTCCTCATAGCTGGGGTTCGGGGTGTAGCCGCCCATATAGCCGGCAGCGGTGGTCACGACGCCGGGCAGGCGATACATGATCCGCTCGGCGCCCCAGAAGCAGCCCATCGCGACATAGATCACCTCGGTGCCTTCCGGCCACGGGCCCGCAAGCGGGGCGCCCAACACGGCGTGTGTCTCGGGCACCGTGAAGGCCGGGGTCGAACGTCCCGGCAGCGCGTCCTGCGCGGTCGGCATGGGCTTGGGGTGGCGGCCGAAGATCATGCTTCATTCAAGCCCAGTCCGGGCCGTCACATTCCGTTCGACGATTAGGCGAGACCCGGGAAGGCCGACCACGGCGCGCCCCACTCGGCGTCGAGGGCAGCCGATTCCCAGAGCCAGCCGGCGCTGGCGAGCGCGGTCTTGGGGTCGGCTGTGCCCTCGGGAAGCGTTGCGCCGCAAGCGGTTACGAGACCAGCGGTCAGGTGGCGGATCAGCCGGCGGGCGGTGCTGTCGTCGCTCACGCTCAAGGGCAGGGTGTATGCGGAGGGCGTCGCCGGGGCGGAATCCGCCAGTTGTCCTTCGAGGACGCTGACCCAACCCCGGACGGTCTGCAAGCTCGCGATCGCCCGCTTTCGGGTCGCGCCTCCGCTGCGCGCCGCGGCCACTTCGATGCCATAGACCGCCTCGCGAGCCGCCGCAAGCAGCGTGAGCGCAGCGGCTAGCGGGAGCCTTCCGGGGTGCAGCGCCATCTGCGTCGCGTTGCTGTCCAAGGTCTGGCGCAGCAGGTCCCAGGAGACCGTCATGGCTGCCAGGGTCGGACGCAGGGCGGGCGCGGCGCCGGGAAGCACCTCCTGGGCGGCGCTTGAGGCCACCAGTGCCAAGCCCACCGGATCGGGCTTCGTCGGATCGGTCGTCGTGGCTCTGGTCGAGGGAGAACCCGAGCCCGAGGCGCCGGGCGTGGTGGAAGTCGACGACGAGCCAGCCGACGCCGACGTGGTGGACGAGGGGGCCGTGCGGTCGATTTCCGAGGGGGTCGGTGCCGCCAAGATATCCGCCGGGACCCCGCCTTGACGCAGGGCGCTGTCCAGCACCTCGACCTGGCGGGCCAGCCCGGCGGCATACTCGGCGGGCACGGCGGCGCGCAGCGACTGCATGTGGTGCAGCAGGGCGACCAGGTTCGCCTCCTGAGGGATCGGAGTGCGCTCCGGGATCAGCGGAACGTGTGGCGCGTCCTCCTCCAAGCGAATCCCGCACCCGCTCAACAGGATTGCGCTGCCGGTCGCCACGACGCTCCAGCGCAGCGCGATGCGTCGGGACGGGGATGGCATGGGCCGATGATGTCACGAGGGCCACCGCACGCTCGGGCACCCTCGCGGCCCGTCACGCGTTCTCGCGTAGAGTTGGCAATCCACAACTGAAGGAGAGGAGTCGGCCATATGCCCGCCAATGACCGCGTTCGCGAGGTTGTCGCCGCGGCGCTGACCGACCCGCAGATCTCCCTCGATGACGTCGATTTCAGCGCCGCGGGAAAGCGCGACCTTGTGCGCATCACCCTCGACCGGCGCCCGAGCGCCGATCCGGACGGCTGGGTCGACCAGCCGACACCCGCCGTTACTTTGGACGACATTGCCGATCTCTCCCGTGCCATCAGCGACGCGCTGGATCGCGACGAACCCTTCGGCGGGGCGGCATACGTCCTGGAAGTGGGCTCGCCCGGCGTCGGGCGGCCGCTGCGCTCACCGGAACAGTTCCAACGCAATGTCGGACGCCTGGTCAAAATCACCCGGGGTGGCGCCGAAACCACGGGCCGCATCCGGCGTGCCGGCCCTGACGCCGTCATCATCGCCGTGGGGGAGCCCGCGGTCGAGGAGACGATCGCGTATGCCGGGATCGAGCGGGCCAGCATCGTCGTGGAGTTCACAAGCATCGAGGAAAAGGACGACTGATGGACATCGATCCGGCAACCCTGAGGGCCTTGGAGCAGGAGCGGGGCATCTCGATGGATGTGCTCGTGCCCGCCCTCGAAAAGGCGATGCTCTCTGCATACGAGCGCACCGACGGCCACCACCGCCACGCGCGGGCCGAACTCAACCGCAAGACCGGCCATGTGACGATCTGGGCGCAGGAAGAGTTCGAGATTCCCGAATCCGAGCTGCCGCCGGAGCCGGAGCCTGAGGAGGGGGAGGAGCCGCGCCCGCGCCGCCCGCGCTATGAGCTCGGCCCCGAATTCGACCACACACCAGCGGATTTCGGCCGAGTCGCCGCCGCCACCGCGCGGCATGTCATCCTCTCGCGCCTGCGGGAGGTCGAGGACGAGCAGATCCTCGGCGAGTTCAAGGGCCGCGAGGGCGATATCGTCGCCGGCGTCATCCAGCAAAGCCCCAACCCGCGGCATGTCACGGTCAGCTTCGGCAGCGTTGAAGGCATCCTGCCGGCGGCCGAGCAGGTGCCGGGGGAGAGTTACAAGCACGGCGAGCGGATCCGCTGTTATGTCGTCTCCGCCAAGCGTGGCCTGCGCGGCCCGCAGATCGATCTCTCTCGCACCCATCCCGGCCTGGTGCGCAAGCTCTTCGCGCTGGAGGTGCCCGAGGTCGCCAATGGCTCGGTCGAGATCGTTGAACTGGCGCGCGAGGCCGGTCACCGCAGCAAGATGGCGGTCCGCGCGACCGTGCCCGGCCTGAACGCCAAGGGCGCGTGCATCGGGCCGATGGGGGCCCGGGTGCGCGCCGTCATGGCCGAGCTTGGTGGCGAGAAGATCGACATCGTCGACTATTCCGACGATCCGGCCGAGTTCGTCGCCGCGGCTTTGTCCCCGTCGCGCGTGCAGAGCGTCACGATCGTCGATCGGGCCTCAAAATCGGCCCGCGTCGTCGTGCCCGACTATCAACTGAGCCTGGCCATCGGCCGCGAAGGCCAAAACGCCCGGCTCGCCGCGCGACTGACCGGCTGGCGCATCGACATCGTGCCGGACATCGAGAGCCCGAGCGCCGGTGGAGCCACCCGCCCGAGCCACTCGAGCGCTCCGCCCCGGGAGTCTCGCCGCCCCGGCACCCGCTAGAATGGGTGGAACCGATCGGACTGGACTGCGTCCGCCGGCCGTCGCACCACGCACGGGCCCGACCCGAACGTGCGTCGGCTGCCGTCAGACGGATAGCCGATCGGTCCTTCTGCGCATCGTTGCGGGAGTGGACGAGCAGGGTCACCCGGCCCTGATCCCCGATCCCGCCGGTCGCCTCCCCGGGCGCGGCGCCTGGCTTCACCCGGGATTCGACTGTCTGGCGTTGGCCATGAAAAGGCGAGCCTTCCCGCGCGCGCTCCGCATCAGCGAGCCGCTGGGAGAGCAGCGCGTCACGGCATACCTCCGGGAGCGGGACGCAGAAGGCAACCTGACCGAACAAGACCGAAAGCGGGTTCACCGCGATGAGCAACCGATGAGCACTCAGAAATGAGTTCCCCCCGGCTGTGAATGGTCCGCCTCACTCGAGAGCGGGCCGAGTAGAGGAGAAAAGTGTCGAAGATCCGCGTCAGCGCCCTCGCTAAAGAGGTCGGAGTGCCGTCCAAGGTCCTCCTAGAGCGCCTGAACGAGATGGGTGAGTACGTCAAGTCGGCGAGCTCCACCGTCGAAGCGCCCGTGGTGCGCCGTTACCACGAGAAGTTCCCCGCCGCAGCGGCCGCTCCGGCTGCCCCGGCGCCAGCCGCTGCCCGTCCGGCGAGCCCGTCGGCGACCCCATCGCCCAAGCCGGCGACCCCCGGACCGCGTCCGGGACCCGCCGCGCCGGCAGCGACCCCGGCGGCCCCGGCCCCCGCCCCCGCGGCGGCCCCGTCGACCCCACCCGCTGCGGCTCCGGCTGCTCCGGCACCGGCGGCTTCGCCGGCCCCGAGCGCGCCAGCGCCCGCAGCGCCCAAGCCGGCTCCCGCGGCACCGGCGGCGCCGGCCTCTCGCCCGACCCCGGGCGCTCGCCCGGCCGCTCCGGCTGCCCGCGAGGGCGGCTCCGGCGGGCCGCGCCCCGGCGCGCCGCGTCCGGGCAACAACCCCTTCGCCCCCAGCCAGGGCATGGGCAAGCCGCGCGAAGACCGCCGCGACAGCGGTGGGTCCGGCGCGATGCCGCGTCCGGGCAACAACCCCTTCGCGGCGAGCCAGGGTATGCCGCGTCCCGGCACCCGTCCGCCGCGCCCGGGTGCCCCGGCCGGTCCGGGTGGTCCTCGTCCGGGTGGGCCGCGCCCGTCGATGATGCCTGACCGCAGTGCGGTCGCGCGTCCCGGTGAGCGTCCGACCCGCGGTGGCGCTGGTCGCCCCGGCGCCGGTGGCCCCGGTCGTCCCGGTGGTGGCGGCGGCTTCGCCGGTCGTCCCGGTGGCGGCGCTGGTGGCGGCGGATTCGGCGGTCGTCCCGGTGGGGGTCCCGGAGGTCGTGGCGGCACCCAGGGTGCCTTCGGCCGCGGCGGTGGCCGCGCCAAGCAGCGCAAGTCCAAGCGGGCGAAGCGTCAAGAGTTCGAGCAGATGTCCGCACCGACGATCGGTGGCGTCAGCGTTCCGCGCGGTGACGGCTCGATCGTGCGGATCCGACAGGGCGCGTCCCTGACCGACTTCGCCGAGCGCATTGATGCCAATCCCGCATCGCTGGTGACCGTGCTGTTCCACCTCGGTGAGATGGCGACCGCGACGCAGTCGCTGGATGAGGACACCTTCGCGCTGCTCGGGGCCGAGCTCGGCTACGAAATCCGCATGGTCAGCCCGGAGGAGGAGGAGCGCGAGCTCTTCGAGTCCTTCGACATCAACCTCGAGATCGGTGTCGACACCGAAGAGGAAGAGGACCTGGAGGCGCGCCCGCCGGTCGTCACCGTCATGGGTCACGTCGACCACGGCAAGACGCGCCTTCTCGATGCGATCCGCAACGAGAATGTCGGCGCGTCCGAGCATGGTGGCATCACCCAGCACATCGGTGCCTACCAGATCGTCAAGGAGCACGAGGGCGTCGAGCGGCCGATCACCTTCATCGACACCCCGGGTCACGAAGCCTTCACGGCCATGCGTGCTCGTGGTGCGAAGGTCACGGATATCGCGATCCTCGTGGTGGCGGCCGATGACGGCGTCATGCCGCAGACGATCGAGGCGCTCAACCACGCCCAGGCGGCCGATGTCCCGATCGTGGTCGCGGTCAACAAGATCGATGTCGAGGGTGCCAACCCGAGCAAGATCCGTCAGCAGCTGACCGAATACAACCTCGTCGCGGAGGAGTATGGCGGCGACACCATGTTCGTTGATGTCTCGGCCAAGCAGGGCCAGAACATCGACGAGCTGCTCGAAGCTGTGCTGCTCACCGCGGATGCGGCGCTGGATCTGCGGGCCAACCCCGACCGCGACGCTCGCGGTGTCGCGATCGAGGCCAACCTCGACAAGGGTCGCGGCGCCACGGCGACCGTTCTGATCCAGAGCGGCACGTTGCGGGTCGGCGATGCGATCGTCACCGGCAGCTCCCACGGCCGCGTGCGGGCCATGCTCGATGAGCACGGCCAGCAGGTGCAGGAGGCCGGCCCGTCTCGTCCGGTGCAGGTGCTCGGTCTGTCCTCTGTGCCGCGCGCGGGCGACACCTTCGTGGTGGCCCCGGACGACCGGACGGCTCGTCAGATCGCCGAGAAGCGCGAGGCTGCCGACCGGCAGGCGTCGCTGGCCAAGGCCCGCAAGCGCATCTCGCTCGAGGACCTCAACCAGGCTCTCGCCGCCGGCAAGGTCGACACCCTCAACCTCATCCTCAAGGGCGATGTGTCGGGTTCGGTCGAAGCCCTCGAAGACGCCTTGCTGCAGATCGATGTGGGCGATGACGTCGACCTGCGGATCATCGACCGCGGTGTCGGTGCCATCACGATGAACAACATCAACCTCGCGATGGCCTCGAACGCGATCATCATCGGCTTCAATGTGCGCGCGGAGGGTCAGAACGCTGACTACGCCGAGCGCGAGGGCGTCGAGATCCGCTACTACTCGGTGATCTACCAGGCCATCGAAGAGGTCGAGGCCGCGCTCAAGGGCATGCTCAAGCCGGAGTTCGAAGAGGTCGAGCTCGGCACCGCCGAGATCCGCGAGATCTTCCGCTCGAGCAAGTTCGGCAATATCGCTGGGTCGATCGTGCGCAGCGGCGAGATCCGCCGTGGCGCCAAGGCGCGCATCACCCGCCAGGGTGTCGTCGTCGCCGAGAATGTCGAAGTCGCCGGTCTGCGCCGCTTCAAGGACGATGTCGTCGAGGTCCGCGAGGGCTACGAGTGCGGCATCAATCTCGGCAGCTTCAACGACCTGCAACTCGGCGACCTCATCGCCACCTACGAAATGCGCGAGAAGCCGCGCGCCTGACGTCACACATTTCTCTCCGGATGCCGGAAGTCTGCGCTTCACCACTGCTCTAAAGCAGCGTGAAGCGCACACTTTCGGCATCCGGAGAGAATTGAGCAAAGGAGGAGCGTCATGTCCGACACCGGTCGCGCCCGCAAGGTCGCCGAACGCATCAAGGACGTCATCGCCGAGAATCTGCAGTCGGTCATCAAGGATCCCGATCTCGGCTTCCTGACCGTCACCGATGTGCGGGTGACCGGCGATCTCCAACACGCCTCGGTCTTTTACACCGTCTTCGGCGATGAAGATCAGGCGGCCCGCACCGCTCGGCTGCTCACCGCCAACACCGGCAGGCTGCGCAGCTTGGTCGGCAAGCACCTCGGCATTCGTCTCACCCCGAGCCTGGAGTTCATCCCCGATGCGCTCCCGGACACCGCCGCGCACCTCGACGACCTGCTCAAGGCGGCCCGCGAACATGACGCCGAGGTTGCCGCCAGCGCTGCCGGCGCGGTCTATGCCGGGGACGCCGACCCCTACAAGCATGACGAGGACGGGCACGACGAGGACGAGGCCGACGAGGACGCCGACGCGCCGAGCGTGCGCTCGTGACGAGTCGGTGAGCACCGACCGCCAGCGACGCGAGCCGGCGCCTGACGGCCTGCTCATCCTCGACAAACCGGCCGGATGGACCAGCCACGATGTCGTCGCGAAGGTCCGCTATCTCGCAGCCACTCGCAAGGTCGGCCACGCGGGCACGCTCGACCCGATGGCGACCGGCGTGCTCGTCTTCGGCATCGGCCGCGCTACCAAATTGCTGACCTTCCTCGTCGGCTGCGACAAGGACTACGACGCGACGATCCGCCTCGGCGCCAGCACCGTCACCGACGATGCGGAGGGCGAGGTCACCGAGCGCACGCCAGCGCGCCCCACCCAAGCCGCGCTCGACAATGCCGTCGCCACCCTCACCGGCCGCATCGAGCAAGTGCCCAGCGCCGTCTCCGCCATCAAGATCGACGGGGTTCGGTCGTATGCCCGAGTCCGCGGCGGTGAGGCGGTCGCCCTCGCCGCTCGGCCCGTCACCGTGGCCCGATTCGACCTCGGCGAGCGGCGCGAGGTGGTGGTGGACGGCATACCCATGCTCGATCTGGATGCGAGCGTCCAGGTCTCCTCGGGCACCTACGTGCGGGCCTTGGCCCGCGACCTCGGCGCGACGCTCGGCGTCGGCGGGCACCTGACGGCGCTACGCCGCACTCGCGTTGGGGCCTTCGGCCTCGATCAGGCGCACACCCTCGCCGAACTCGAGGGCACGGACCCGACCGCGCTGCCCGTCATCGCCCTCGACGCGACCGCCGCCGCCTTCGCCATACGCGAGCTGACAGCCGAGGAAGCACGCGCGATCTCCTTCGGCCAGCGCATCACCTCGGCCCAGCCCGGCCGCGCTGAACCGGTCGCCGCCACCTCGCCGGACGGCCGCTTCGTGGCGATGCTCGATGAGTCCGGGCCCCGGGCCAGGGCGTATGTCGTCTTCGCCCCCGCGGCGACGTGACGCATCGCTCCGCGGACCGAATGGGCCGCGCGGTTGCTGGGATTTAGAGTTTCCCTCGTGCTGCGCTGGACCGATCCCGCCGAAACGCCGGCGACCCTGCGACCGTGCGTGGCCACCTTCGGCAACTTCGACGGCGTCCACCGCGGCCATCGGGTCGTCATCGACACTCTGCTCGCCGAAGCCGCGCGCCGCGCATTGCCGGCCGTCATCGTCACCTTCGACCCCCACCCGGTCCAGGTGCTGCACCCCGAGCGGGCGCCAGAACTGATCAGCCCCGGCACGCTGCACGAAGAGCTTCTCGAGGCCACCGGCATCGACGGCCTCTGCGTCGTGCCCTTCACCACCGCCTACGCCCAGCAGCTCCCCGAGGACTACATCGTCTCGACCTTCGTCGAAGGTCTCGGCGTCGCGGCGCTTGTCGTCGGCGCCGATACCAAGGGGTTCGGCCGCGGTTACACCGGCGATGTCGAGTTGATCCGCGATCTCGGGGCGGCCCACGGCTTCGACGTCGTCGTCGTCGCCGATCAGGGGGAGGGCATGCGCTGGTCCTCCACCGCCGTCCGCGAACGCCTGCGCGATGGCGATGTCGAGGGCGCCGCGGAGATCCTGGGCCGGCCGCACCGCGTGGTCGGCACGATCGTCCACGGCTTCCACCGGGGCCGCGAACTCGGCTACCCCACGGCCAATCTCGAGCGCCGCTCCCGCGGAGTGGTCCCCGCCGACGGGGTGTATGCCGGATGGTTTACCCGCCTCGACCTGCCCGCCGAGCATCCCGACCGCGTCCTGCCGGCCGCCATCTCGGTCGGCACCAATCCGACCTTCGATGGCACGCAGCGGACGGTGGAGGCCTACTGCCTCGATCGCACCGACCTCGACCTCTATGGCGAGGAGGTCGCGGTCGACTTTGTCGTCCATCTGCGGCCGACCCTGAAGTTCGACTCGATCGACGAACTGCTGGTCGCCATGGCTCGCGATGTGGACCAGGCGCGCGACATCCTGTCCGGCGCACGCTGAGCGGACACCGGACGGACGCAAACGCCTGACAAGGGTGGCTGGCTGCCGTAGGTTCGCTCCCGCTGCGCCCCGATCCGTCACGAGCCTGGTGGGCTCCGATCGGGAGGCTGAGGGAGAAGGACGATGATCAACTGGCACACGACCCAGCCGAAGATTCGCGCACGAGCCGCAGCGGCGGCCGTCAGCGCTGGCGGCCTGGTCTTGGCCGCTCTGGCCGCAGCCGTGGCGCCCGTGTCGGCTGCCGAGACGGACACCGGCCGCGCGCCCACGCCGCTGCCGGGGGCGATGGTGGGCGTCTTCAACTATGAGGTCTATCTGACCAATCCCAAGGGGGGCCGAGCCCAGTTGATCGCCTCGCGCGCCGAGGTGGATTCCGCCTATCTGGCAGATTTCGACCCGACCGGGCAGCGGATCGCCATCACCGCCGGGGGTCTGTGGCTGGCTGGACCGTCGGGGGAGAACCTGCGGGCTGTCCCGAGAACCAGTGGGTATGGGGAGTTCACCTGGAATCCGGCAGTGCCTGATCAGCTGATCGCCAGCAAGGGAGCCGATACGGCCGCGATCTTCACCCTCAAGGGCGGCGCCGTGGCCTCCATCAAGACCGTCACACTGCCCGGATCTGGCTATACCACCTACACATTCTCGCCGGACGGTACCAAGATTCTGGCCGATGCCTGGGACCGGGCGCCGAGTGTCTACAACCTCAACGGCACCGGCAAGAAGACCATCTCCGTCCCGAGCGGCGCACGCCAGGCGAGATGGGGCCCGGACAGCACGAGCGTGATCTATACCGAGGTCGACCACGACATCGTGCAGCACCCGATTGCCGGTGGGACAGCTCGGACGCTGATAAGGGCACCACTCCAATGGGACCTCGGATATGACGCCACCGGGCGGCTGCTCTTCGGCAACGGACCGGGCGGGGATGGGCTCTCTGCCTACGACTTCCAGGCCGGGGAGTCCGTCGCTCTAGGGGATCCCACGATCTTCCTGGACCAGTACTCGGCCCGCCCGTTGGCGCCCTTGGACCTGGGCTCGTGCGATGGGCTGACCGCCACCATCACCGGGACCGAGGGCAACGACCGGCTGCGCGGGACCGCCGGTCGCGACATCATCCGTGGCCTAGCCGGCGATGACACCATCGACGGGCTCGGCGGCGATGACATCCTGTGCGGCGGGGACGGCAATGATGTGCTGATCGGCGGCAGCGGCAACGACCGGCTCTTCGGCGATGCCGGCGATGACCGGATTTCCGGTGGGGTCGGGGACGACCGTCTCGGCGGCGGCGCGGGCATCGACCGGGTCGACGGGGGACTTGGCAATGACCGCGTCGACGGCGGCACCGAGGGCGACACCCTGATCGGCGGTGCGGGGCTCGATGAGATCCGCGGCGGCTTCGGCAATGACCGAATCGACGGCGGCGCCGGCGACGACCAACTCTTCGGCGAACCCGGCACCGATGTGATCCGTGGCGGCGCCGGCAACGACTACGCCCAGGGTTTCTATCGTTGGGAGTCCGGCCCGGACACCATTTACGGGGACGATGGGAATGACGAACTCTCCCTGGGCGCGGTGGTCAGGGGCGGAAAGGGTGATGACCTGATCCGGTGGGTGGAGAAGGCCTATGGCGAGGACGGCAATGACGTCATCGCCTATTCCACCTGGGGCGACGGTGGTGCCGGAGCAGACCGCATCGATGCGACAGAGGCTCAGGTCGGCGGCGCAGGAGACGATGTGCTGGAGTTGCGCATCAACTACTGCTCACCGTCGGCCGGCTGCACCGCCGATGGTGGTGACGGCAATGACACGCTCAAGGGTTCCATCGGCCCGGACACCATGAAGGGTGGCGCGGGTAATGACACCATCAATGGTGACCGTGGCAATGACATCATCGACGGCGGAGCCGGAGTGGACGTCATCAATGGTGGATTCGACCACGACACATTGCGCGGCGGTGACGACGCCGACACCATCCAGGCCGACTCCGGTGACGACATCGTCTACGGCGACGGCGGGGACGATGTGCTGATCAGCGGCACCGGCGCCGACAAGGTCTATGGCGGTCTCGGCGATGACATCATCTCCACCTTCGACGGCAACGACCTGCTCAAGGGTGAGGCGGGCAACGATCGACTGACGGGCGGCGCGGGCAATGACGCGCTCGACGGCGGCATCGGCACGGACCGCTGCGATGGCGCAGCCGGCCTCGACTCCGGCGTCGGCTGCGAGATCAAGGTGTCCATCGAGCGCTGAGGGCTCCGCCGGCTGGACCAGCCCTCGGGGGGCCGACCGGCGCCGGAGGTGTATGCCGGGCTCCACGGCATACCCTCCGGCACCGGCCGATCGCGCGCCGGGCAGACTCGCCCGCTGTGAGGGAAGCGGCAAGAGAAGTCGGGCGGATCGTGCGCGATGCCGCCCGACTTCTGCTGCGCCACTGGCCGGCCCTTCTCACGCTCGGGCTGCTGGGTGCCGCCTGGCGCTCCGGCACCCTCTGGCTCGCGGTGATCGTCAGCAATCGCAGCGGCCCACTCGCCCAACTCTTGCTGGCGCTGGCACCCGTGGGATATCTGCTGGCGATCGTCGCCATGCTGCGAGTCGTCCGGCCGTCGCTCTCGCCCCCGAAGCGGCCGCTGACCGAGCTGCCGCGCACGAGTTCGCCCACCGTCGCCGAGTGCACGAAGGGGGCGGAGGCGACCTTGTCGGCGGGCAAGACCTGACCGAGCGCGTGCCCCGCGAGCAGGGTGAGCAGGATGGCCGCGGCGGCATACCGGCGCCTCATGAGCGGACTGAATCGGCACGGACCCGCGAGCGACCTCGCTGTCGAGGACCCAGGACTGCGGTTCGAGCGAGTACGGGTCCTTGTCCCGGAAGCGGTATGCCGTCAGGCCGAGGTCGATGCTCGTGCCCTTCCAGGTGGCCGGCTGCGGAAAGACCACGACGGCGTGCAGGGTCAAGCCGGGATTGACATAGGAGACCCGGCGGGCGTCCGCGACCGCGACCACATCGCCCCGGATCGCTCGTTCGCCGGGCCAAGGGACGACCGCTGCCCGCGGTCCACCGAAGGATTTCGCGATCGCGGAGGTGCTCAGCGGGGCGTCCGTGGTGTTGGTCGCGTGCATCTCGATGATCAGCAGACGGCCCCCGGGGTCGGGTGGTTTGAGGGTGTAGCTGCCGGCCGTTTCCAGCGAGGGCGCAGCGAGCACCTTGACCACTCGCACGGTGAAGGAGCCGAGGTCGACCTCGTGTCCCAACTGCAGCGTGTCGGGCGGCGGAGTGGGTGCGGCGCGCAGCCACCGAAGGGCGCGGTCGCGAGGACGAGGAGCGCGAGAATGAGGGGCCCGACCACGCGGCCGCGCGTCAGCTGCCGCGGGAGCGCGCCGCGACGCGGCACGATCCGGCGAGGCAACGGCATACCTGCAGATCCTAGGCTTGGACTTCGGGGGCCGGACGTGATGGGATCTACACCCAGAGGGGTCCTTTTGCGCGCACGCGCGTGGCAGGATATGCGGACCCCCGACCCGGCCAGTCATAACGAAAGATGTGGACGACGATGCCCACCATGCTGAAGAACCCCACCGAGGAGCAGATCGACTACTCCCTCCTGGAGAACCGGGCCGCGAATGTCGGTGCCCTGTTCCGCGACCGCGTCGCGAAGACGCCGGACGCGATCGCCTACTGGTATCCCGAGGGTGACGGCTACGCGAAGGTCTCGTGGAAGCAGGTCAAGGACACCGTCTATGCGCTGGGTGCGGGCCTGATCGACCTCGGCGTCGGCGAGGAGGAGCGGGTCGCGATCGCCTCCGGCACGCGCTACGAATGGGTCATCGCCGACCTCGCGGACATGGTTTCCGGTGCGGTCACCACGACGATCTACCCGACGACGATCGCCGATGATGTCGCCTTCATCCTCAGCGACAGCGACACCAAGGTCGTCTTCGCCGAGGACAACGCCCAGGTCGAGAAGCTGCGCTCGATCCGCGATGTCATCCCCAACGTCGCCAAGGTCGTCGTCTTCGACGGCGAGGGTGATGGCGACTGGGTCATCACGATGGAGGACCTGGAGGTCCGGGGCCGCGCTCGTATGGAGTCCGAGCCGGGTGTGGTGGACGCGCGCATCGACAACATCGCGCCGGAGCGGCTGGCGACGATCATCTACACCTCCGGCACCACCGGCCGGCCCAAGGGCGTGTGGTTGCTGCACAAGACCTGGACCTACCAGGGCGCCGCCATCCAGGCGACCGACATCCTCGGCCCGGACGACTTGCAGTACCTCTGGCTGCCGCTGGCGCACGTCTTCGGCAAGCAGTTGCTGACCATCCCGCTGCAGATCGGCTTCCCGACCGTCGTCGACGGCCGCATCGACAAGATCGTCGACAACCTCGCCGTCGTGAAGCCGACCTTCATGGGCGCTGCCCCGCGCATCTTCGAGAAGGCCTATGGCCGGATCAAGCTGATGATGGACGCCGAGAGCGGCGCCAAGGCCAAGATCGCCAACTGGGCGCTCGGCGTCGGCGACAAGGTCGCCACCGGGCGAGCCGACGGCAAGGAGCCGTCGGGCGCCCTGAAGATCCAGCACAATCTCGCCGACAAGCTCGTGCTGTCCAAGGTCCGCGACCGCTTCGGTGGCAACATCCGCTTCTTCATTTCCGGCTCGGCCGCCCTCAACGCCGATGTCGCGCGGTGGTTCGCCTCCACCGGCCTGCTCATCGCCGAGGGCTATGGCCTGACCGAGTCCAGCTCGGCTGCCTTCGTCAACCGGCTCAAGGCCTACAAGATGGGCACTGTCGGCTGGCCGATCCCGGGCCTGGAGTGCCAGATCGCCGAGGATGGCGAGGTGCTCTTGCGCGGCGAGGGCATCATGGACGGCTACCACAACAACCCCGAGGCCACCGCTGAAGTCAAGGACGACGAGGGCTGGTTCCACACCGGGGACATCGGCGAGATCGACAGCAATGGCTTCTTGAAGATCACCGACCGCAAGAAGGACCTCTTCAAGACCTCGAACGGCAAGTATGTCGCTCCGTCGCTGATCGAGACCGCCTTCAAGGGCCTAAACCCCTACGCCTCGCAGATCGTCGTCTACGGCAACGACCGCAACTTCGTCTCTGCGCTGGTCACCCTCGACCCCGAAGCGATCGTCCCGTGGGCGGCCGCGAACGGCCTGGCGGGCAAGTCGTATGAGGAGATCGCGTCCTCCGACCAGGCGCGGGCCATGGTCCAGGGCTATATCGATGAGCTCAACGCCGGTCTGAACCGCTGGGAGCAGATCAAGAAGTTCACGATCCTCGGCTCCGATCTGTCCATCGAGAGCGGCGAACTGACCCCCTCGCTGAAGGTCAAGCGCAAGGTCGTGACGGAGAAGTACAAGAAGGAACTGGACGCGCACTACGCCTGACGCGGCTCCGATCTGCTGGTGCCCTCGCCGCGATGCGGCGGGGGCACCGGGCGTTATTGGGTCCGCGGCGCCTGGGGAACGTACCCTTGACGGATGCCTGGTCAGTCCCGCTTCGCCGAACTCGAACCGCTCCTGGAGCGGGTGAGCAAGCCGATCCAGTATGTCGGCGGCGAACTCAACTCCACCATCAAGGACTGGGACTGCGGCGGGTTCGGACCCGACGGTGAGGACCTGACCGTCCGGTGGGCGCTGATGTATCCCGACGCCTATGAGATCGGGCTGCCCAATCAGGGCGTCATGATCCTGTACGAAGTCCTCAACGAGCGCGCCGATGCTCTCGCGGAGCGGACATATGCCGTGTGGCCCGATATGGAGGCCCTCATGCGGGCCGAGGGCTTCGCGCAGGTCACGGTCGATGGACACCGCGCGGTGCGCGAGTTCGATGTGTTCGGGATTTCCTTCTCCACCGAACTCGGCTACACCAACTTCCTCAACGCCCTCGATCTGTCCGGCATCGCCCTGCACGCGGCTGACCGCGGCGCCGACGAGCCCATCATCATCGTCGGCGGCCACGCGGCCTTCAATCCCGAGCCGATCGCGGACTTCATCGATGCGGCGATCGTCGGCGATGGCGAGCAGGCGGTGCTGCAGGTCACCGATGTCATCGCGCAGTGGAAGGCGTCCGGCCGGCCCGGGGGTCGGGAGGAGCTGCTGCGGCGGCTCGCACAGACAGGCAATGTCTATGTCCCGAGCTTCTATGACGTCTCCTATCTGCCCGATGGCCGTATCCGCCGGGTCGCCCCGATCGAGTCCGGGGTGCCGTGGCGGATCGCCAAAAACACCGTGATGGATCTCGACGAGTGGCCCTACCCCAAGCAGCCCTTGGTGCCGCTCGCCGAGGCCGTGCACGAGCGGATGAGCGTCGAGATCTTCCGCGGCTGCACCCGCGGCTGCCGCTTCTGTCAGGCCGGGATGATCACGCGCCCGGTGCGCGAGCGCACGATCACCGGTGTCGGCGAGATGGTCGAACGTGGTTTGGCCGCAACAGGTTTCGAGGAAGTCGGCTTGCTCTCGCTGTCCTCGGCGGACCACTCCGAGATCGCCGGAATCACCAAGGGCCTCGCCGATCGGTATGAGGGCGAGCAGGTCGGCCTGTCCTTGCCCTCGACCCGGGTGGATGCCTTCAATATCGACCTTGCCAACGAGCTGACCCGCAATGGGCGGCGCTCCGGGCTCACCTTCGCCCCCGAGGGCGGCAGCGAGCGGCTGCGCAAGGTCATCAACAAGATGGTCTCCGAGCAGGACCTGATCGACACCGTGGCGGCGGCATATGGCGCCGGGTGGCGTCAGGTGAAGCTCTATTTCATGTGCGGTCTGCCGACCGAGACCGATGAGGACGTGCTGCAGATCGCCGACCTGGCCAAGCGGGTCATCGACACCGGCCGCAGTGTCAGCGGGCGCCGCGACATTCGCTGCACGGTCTCGATCGGCGGCTTTGTGCCCAAGGCGCACACGCCTTTCCAGTGGGCGGGCCAGCTCGGGGCGGAGGAGACCGATGCGCGGCTCGCGAAGCTGCGCGAGGCGATCCGCGCCGACCGGAAGTATGCGAGTGCGATTGGCTTCCGCTATCACGACGGCCAGCCCGGCATCATCGAGGGCCTGCTCTCGCGAGGCGATCGCCGGGTGGGTCGGGTCATCGAGCACGTTTGGCGTGGCGGCGGCCGCTTCGACGGCTGGCGGGAGTATTTCTCCTACGAGAATTGGGTGGCGGCCTGCGAGGCCGAGCTCCCGGCATACGGCATCGACCTCGGGTGGTACACCACGCGCGAGCGCGGCGAGACCGAGGTGCTTCCGTGGGACCACATCGACTCGGGGCTGGACAAGGAGTGGCTCTGGGCCGATTGGCAGGATGCGCTCGATGAGACCGAGCAGGACGACTGCCGCTGGACTCCGTGCTTCGACTGCGGCGTCTGCCCCCAGCTCGGCACGCACATTCAGATCGGTCCGACGGGCAAGCAGCTCCTGCCGCTGACGGTGGTCTGAGCTCTTAGGTCTGAGCTTCGGCACCGGATATGGGGCCAAAGCTCAGACCTACCTGCCGGTAGCTCAGTCCATCTGGGATTGCAGGGCGGCACCGAGGCGGGGGAGGGCGGCGGTGACATGCTCCTTGGCTTTGCCACGCAGCATGCCGTAGACCTTGGCGACCGCCGCGTGCTTGGGGTTGGCCGCGCGGGCGTCGGTCACCGACAGCAGGGTCTCGGAGACGCGCTCGCCTTGCTGCGCGAGTTGGCCGCCGAAGGGCGCGCCCGCGCGAGCCTCCCAATAGGGCTGCAGCTGGTCGAGGAAGTCGGGCAGCATGCCCGCGATCGCGCGGCGCACGATCCGCTCGTCGATCTTGGTGGCCGCCTTGTATGCCGTCTTGATCGCCGCGCCGGACAGCCCCGACTTGCTGGCCACCTCCGCGTCGACCACGCCGACGAGGGCATCCACCGTCTGGGGGCGGCGGTCAGCGGACAGCAGAGTTTCGCGCAGGCTCGTCATGGTGTCGACCCTAACCCGGGGGCGGCACCCGTCGGCGGGCCGCAGTTGCGCCGGTGGGCCACGTTATAGCCCGGCCCCTGAGCGCAAACGCGGCCCGGGTGGACTCGGCTTAGCCTCGATCCACCGATGGGCTGATGGCGTGGGGTTGATCGTCGTCTCGGGCTGAGGAGGCGAGCAG
>NZ_BAAAPO010000041.1:0-4503 GCF_039531185.1 Nostocoides veronense | reverse complement strand
CCGACCGCATGCCGGCCGCGGAGACACTCTGAAATGAACACCGGAAACACCGTTCATCGGATAGACCCGATCGGTCAAGTCCGGGTCGCTGGTGTACGTCGGTGATCGGTGAGGGGGGTGGTTCAGGAGGTGATCAGGGCGGCGGTCTGGGGTGAGTTCACCTCCTGCTGGGGTCCGGCTTCGCGGGCGGTGAGGACGGCGCGGGCTTTGGCGAGGACTTCGAGGCCGAGGTAGCGGCATTGTTCGGCCCACTCGTCGTGTTGTTCGGCCAGGACGGCGCCGACTGATGTGTGGGTGGTTTCTGTCAAGGGGCAGGGTGAAGCGGGGCCCTCTCTGGCCGGAGGGGACCCCGCTTCCTCGTTCACGGGGTGGGTCGTGGGAGACAGCGTGTCTGTCGACGCGCGGTCAGTCTGATATGCGCGGGTTGGTTACCGCAGGGCCCTTGTTTCGGCTGGAGAGCGGGAGCGGCTCTAGGGTCGAGCGTGCCCGTGGTCGGGTGCTCATAGTCGGATCGCTTGTTCTCTCCTCGCGCTGCTGCCCACGAATCCGTGGTGTCCTCGCGAACGGGTCTGTTCGGTTAGTGCTCGTCCATGACGGCCAGGGACCAGCACCAGCCGGCGAGCTCGCGGGCGATGGCGGTGTTGGCGACGGTGTGTCGCTTGTTGTGGGCGGTCATGACCTGCCACCGGCGGTGCAGGCGCCGGTTGCCGGCATCTCCTCGGGCCGCGGCCGCTGCCGGTGCCAGGGCCCACCGGTCGTGCATCGTCTTGCCGGGACGATACTGGGGCTTGTGGTGCCAGGCGGCCTCGATGAGCAGCCTGCGGGCGTGGCCGTTGCCGGTCTTGGTGATCCCGCCTTGCACCCGGGAGGTCCCCGAGGATGACTCGCTCGGCACCAACCCCAGGTAGGAGCCGATGTTCTTGCCGGTGAGCCGATGCCAGTCGCCGATCTCGACCGCCAGCGCGAACCCGGTCAGGGTCGAGACCCCACGCAGGCACCCCAGCCGGCGGGTGACGGGCGTGAACTCACTGTCCGCCGCGAGGGCTGCGATCTGGTGATCGAGACGGTCCCGACGGGCCAGCGTGTGGGCGACGGCGTCGTAGGCGTCATCGAACGCGGCCAGGGTCCCGAGTCCGCCGCCGGCGAGGTGGTCCTTGCGGGTCCGACGCAGCCACGCCTCGTGCCTGCCGGTCCAGGCGTTGCCGCCCTCGTCATAGATGTGCCCGTGTCGCAGGAGCAGCTTCGAGAGCCGGTGCCGCGCGCTCATCAACGACATCCGGGCGTCCTCACGGGCCCGCACCAGGTCCCGCGCCGACTCCTGGAACTCGCTCGGGACGGTGACCGCGACGATGTCGTCGTTGCGGGCCAACCTCGCCAGCAGCATCGCATCCCGGGCATCGGTCTTGACCCGATCACCAGCCGGACGCAGAGCTTGCTCGGGGCCGCCACCTGGCAGGCGTGCCCGGCCGCCAGGACCGCCCGCGCCAACCCGTACCCGGTCGGACCGGCCTCGTACGTCACCAGCACCGGCCCATGCCCGGCCGCGACCTCGTCGATGAACGCGACCACATGCTCGAGCCGGGACGAGATCGCGCGCTCGACCTCACCGGTGAAGCGTTCACGGTTTGATGCCGCTGTCATGGTGGGTTACGCGCCCTTCTGGGTGGACGCGTGGGTGGTGTAGTGAGCGGCTTCGTACTCGATGGGTGGAACCATACCGAGAGTGCCGTGGAGGCGCTCATGGTTGTACCAGGTGACCAGGCAGCGGTCGCGTGCTCGACGTCGGCCAGGGACCTGTAGGGGCCGTCGTGGAAGACGTCGGTCTCGATGCACTCGCTCTTGTACAGGCCCATGTTCGTCTCGGCGAGGGCGTTATCGTACGCGTCACCGACCGTGCCGATCGAGGGCAGGATGCCCTCGGTGAGCAGGTGCTCGGTGAGCCGGATCGAGGTGTACTGCGAGCCCGCGTCGGAGTGGTGGATCAGCCGGTCCCGCACGAGCGGGCGGCCTTCCCGGGCGCGGGTGGCGGTGGCCATCCGCACAGCGTCCATCACCAGGTCGGTGCTCTTGGCCGTCGCGGCCGCCCAGGAAACGATCTGGTGCGAGAATCAGTCGATCACGAACGCCACGTACACCCACCCGGCATGGGAGTGCACGTAGACATCCCACGCGAGTCAGTTGTCAAGCGGCGGCTGGGATGAGGTCGGGCCAGGCGGCGTCTTCGTCCCAGGGCTGGTTGTGGCTGAGGCACCACCACATGCGTCCGATGAGCTTGTTGGCGAGGTTGCGTAGGGCGGCGTTGTGGTGGTCGCCGGCGGCGCGGCGGCGGTCGTAGTGGGCGCGGGCGCCGGGGGACCAGGTCAGTGCGCTGAAGGCCCACCAGTGACAGGCGTCGTTGAGTCGTTTGTTGCGTACCTTTCTGGCTTTGACGTAGTGGGACTTGCCCGATGCCCTGGTGACGGGGGCGGTGCCGGCGAAAGCGCGGACACCTTTCACGGACGTGAACCGGGCCGGGTCATCGCCGAGTTCGGCGAGAACTCGGGCGGCGAGTACGGGTCCGAGCCCGGGCGCTGAGCGGAGCACCGGCGCCAGTGGGTGCCGTCCGAACTCACGGGCGAGTTCTGCCTCGAGGGCATCGACCGAGGACCGCATTGACGAGATGATCTCGAGCAGTCCTCGTGTCGCCAGCCCGAGGGCTTCCTCGACGGCCGGGGGTTGCCGCAACGTGGGAGCCTTCAATGCGGTCAGGACGTGGTCGACCAGTGCGGGGTCGTTGCGGCGTCCACACTTGCGCAGTAGCGCCTCGACGCGACGTCGGGTGAGCTTGGAGCCCGCTGCGGGAGTGGGTGCTGCAGCGAGGATGGTCGTGGCGGCGTGATGTGTCAGTTTCGGGAACGCCTTCAACGCTTGGGGATAGAACTCCAGCAGGACCGAACGCAGCCGGCTGGTCGTCTGGTGCAGCGCCCAGATGGCCTCCTGATGCTGGCGCGCCAGCGCCTTGATCGCCAAGGCGAGATCTGTGTTCCGCGGCAGCGGCCGATGCATGTGCTGGTCGGTGCGCAGGATGTGCGCCAATACGGCCGCGTCCCCCGCGTCGGACTTGCTCCCCGCTTGGACGTGCCGCTCCCGATATCGAGCCATGGCTCGAGGATTGATCGGATAGACGGTGAAGCCGGCACCGGCCAAGGCGACGACGAGCAGGTTCTTGTCCGTCTCGATCGCTACGGCCGTCTGTTCCGGGCTGCCGCCATTCGTCGTGATCAACTCGACCAGCGCCGTGTACCCGGCCACATCTGCACCGATCCGGGCGCGGGCGAGGACCTTGCCCTGCTCGTCCACCAGAGCGATGTCGTGATGGTCCTCGGCCCAGTCGATCCCGCAGGTGATGCTCATGCTTCCTCCTTCGTCGGATTCTTCGTGGCGGAGCTCTGGGCAGCGGCGGCGACCTAATGGAAGCGCTCAAGGCGCGGCATCTCACAAGCCGTGGACTGCCCAGCTGGCCGGCAGGGTCACCGTCTACGTTGAGACCTCGGTCGAGTCGATGAAGCCAAGAAGAGTGATCACCTGCAAGCAGCTCACCACCTGAGACTGCGACCGGATCGGTGAAATCTCAGGGACCCCTGCCGACCAGCACCGCTCGTGTCGCATCGACAGAACGGCCTTCCCATTAGGTGAAGTCGGTGACCCACTTAAGGTTCGGCTCGGGCGCGGTGAAGTCACGCCCGAGCAGGTCCCCGGCGCGGCGCCCGTCACCGGGATCGACGCGCTGCCTCTTCCGTCTCGCGCGGCGAATCCCGTTGTGCCGCAACAGGGTCATCGCACGATGAATCCGCCGCGGCGAGGCCAGCTGGACCACCCCGTCCAGGTCGACAGGCTGCCCGAGGCGGGCCAGCAGCGCGGTCATCTTCCGCCGCCCGTACAGCCCTTCCGGACGCAGCCGGAACGCGCCGCTGGCGACGTCCCACCGGTAGGCCAGGGCGTGGATCGTGTTCATCAGGTACGCCATCGCCACCAGCCCCGCGGACAGGCCTGCGTAGCCGGCCCGATGAGCGCGGTAGGTGCGCGCGGCGACCTGCAGGCCCTGCTCACGCAGCACCCGACAGACCGACTCGACCGAGCGCCCCATAGCCTCCTGGGACCGGATGAAGTCCATGATCAACGGTTGCGGGGGTCGAGCTCCCCGATGCTCCTATGTCAACACCGGTGCTCAGGCCGCGTGCGGGCGGGCGGTGGGGGCGTGGATCTGGTCGGCGCGCAGGGCGGTGAAGACGGTGTCGGAGAGGCGTCGGCGGAGCAGGCGTACGGCGGCGGTGCGGTCCTTGCCGCGCCCCTGCTGTTTGAGGAGGTAGGCCCGGCCGGGGCCGATGCCGCGGGCCTGGGTGACGGCGATCATGTGCAGGGCGTAGTTCATCTGTCGGTTGCCGCCTCGGTTGAGCCCGGATCCACCGATGACGTTTTCGATGTTGGTGCCGTGACGGCGAGACGCGGGTGATGGTGTCAGGG